>LUZF01000042.1 GCA_001602865.1 Bacteroidales bacterium Bact_14 | reverse complement strand
GCTGCGCGCGCAGCGGAGCGGCGCTCTCTGGCCGCCCGCCTGCTCCGCGGCCTCGCCGCCGTCCTCCTGCTCCCGGTATTCCTCGTCTGTGCCCTCCTCGCGCTTCCCATCTGGCTCCCGCTCTGGCTCATCGTCCGCCGGATGGAAGACAAGGCCTGGACCCAGACCGTCCGCTTCGGCCTCCACCTCGCGCTTCCCATCTTCATGCCCTTCCACATCCTCCAGGAGCGCCTCTGGAATTTCTACCGCACCGTCTAGTGCGAACCCCGTCCGGAAATCCCGGACGGCATTCGCGAAAAAGGGGGTAAAATGCAAACCCTGTCCGTGTTTTCCGGACGGGGTCTGCACAACTGGAGGCAAATAGATTACTCCACGCGCTGCGCTTGGTCGAAATGACAAAACAATTCTACTGGATGAACTGCGCGAAGTAGCCGGCGAAGAAGACGTTCGTAATCAGGTAGCCGAGGATGGTCGAGACGGTGACGCTGATCAGGCCCGGCATCATAAAGCTATGGTTCAGCAGGTATTTGCCGATGACGGTCGTGCCGGAGCGGTCGAAGTTGACCGTGGCGATGTCCGACGGGTAGTTCGGGATGAAGAAATAGCCGTAAACGCTCGGGAGGACGCCGAGGAGGACCGGGCCGGCGATGCCGAGCTCGTAGGCGAGCGGCAGCATCGCGACGACGACCGCGCCCTGCGAGTTGATCAGCACGGACACCAGGAAGAAAACGAACGCGATGCTCCAGGGATAGTTCGTCACGAGGTCCGCCAGCATCAGCTTCATCTGGTCCAGGTAGTTGCCGAAATAGGTATCGGCGAGCCAGGCGATGCCGTAGATCGCGACGACCGCGACCATGCCGGACTGCCAGACGGCGCCGCCGACCGCTTTCTTCGGGTGGGCGTGGCAGAACATAATGTTGCACGCGGCGGCCGTGAGCATGATGATCTGGATGCAGATGTTCATCTTCGGCAGCTCCACCGCCTCGGCGAGGGTCTTTCCGTCCGCGGTATGGATCATCTGGAAGAAGGCGAAGCCGACGATGATGAGCAGTGCGGCGAGGAAGATGAAGACGGAGGCCTTCGCGTGCCTGGTGATGCTCTTGTTCAGGGTCGTCGCGGAATGGCCGTACATATAGGCGTATTGCTCCGGGTCGGCCTTGCGGGCGAGGAAGTCCGGATCCTTGTCGAGGTCCTTGCCGCGCTTGTAAGACGCGGTCGCCGCGCACATCAGGCCGACCAGGCACGCCGGAATCGTGACCATCAGCACCTGCGGGATCGAGACCATAAAGCCGTTGGCGTTGGAAATGGTGACGAAGGCGACGACGGCGGCGGCGATCGGCGAGCAGGTGATGCCCACCTGCGAGGCGATGGACGCGACGCCGCACGGGCGCTCCGGCCGGATATTCTTCTTCAGCGCGATGTCACAGATGATCGGCATAATCGTATACACGACGTGGCCGGTACCGACGAGCACCGTCAGGAAGAAGGTCACGAGCGGGCCCAGGAAGGTGATGTGGTCCGGGTGCTTCCGGAGCATCTTTTCGGCGATCTGGATCATCCAGTCCATACCTCCGGACGCCTGCAGCGTGCCGGCGCAGGTCACGGCGGCGATGATGATGTAAATTACGTCCGTCGGCGGGGTGCCGGGCTTCAGGCCGAAGCCGAAGACGAGGATGGCGAGGCCGATGCCGGAAATGGCACCCAGGGCGAGGCTCCCGTAGCGGGAGCCCACATATAGCGCTGCCAGCACGATCAGCAGCTGAATAATCATGGCGAAAGTCATATCCTAAAACAGGTAAAGGTACAATCCGGTTTCATCATCGAAGCGGCGGCCAATCTCGACGCCGCGGAAATCCTCTACGACCAGCTCGCAGGCCCCGTTGACCCGGGCGGAGAGCATATGTCCGCCGACGCAGGTGTAGTCGCGCCGGCTCGCGGTGATGTGGAGGTGGAGGTATACTTTCCCGTCCCTGCGGGAGATGTTGCCCGTCAGGTTGGTGATTTCCATTTGCTCCGCGAAGGTCTTGTCCACATATTTCTTCGTGGCGGGATCCAGGAAGCGGAACGTCGCCTCCGAGATGGCCCCGATTCCGTACACGGCGCCGGCGCGGATGTCCTTCTCTTCGCAGAAGGCGGCCAGCGCCGCCGCCACCTCGACGTGGTTGTCAAGGCTCAGCACATATTTTCCGTCGGAAATCTCCTTGATCTGGTACATATCAGCAGCTTTTTGTAAATATAATCATTCTTCGCCCGATTCCTCCTCCGGCAGGTCCTCATATTCGCCGGTCTGGGGATTGTAGCGCTGGGGCTCGAGCGCACGGATGTGGGTGTCCATCCATTCGAGGCGCTGCAGCAAACCCTTCCGCAGGTTCGAGATGCTGGACGAGTGGTTCTTGCTGAACTTCTGGCCGTCGTGGTCCAGGGCCGGCTTGCAGTAGGCGGCCATCTTGTCCAGGTACACGGGCAGGTAGTTCAGCCGCGGCAGGTAAAGGTCCCACAGCTCCTTCAGGCGCGCGACGAACACGGGATCCTCGAACATATACTGGTACCAGGTCGCGCGGTAGCCGAACGGGAAGGTGGTATCATTCTCATCCCCGCCCCGGATGCGCACGAACCAGCCGTTCGGCCAGGTCTCCGGCACATTGAACTCTTTCACCATATACGACGCGTTGCCGAACGCCCGGTCGAAATCCCAGCAGAACGGGATGAAGAGCTTCGTGTCCGCGTCCTTCGCGAAATAGGTCGAAAGCCGCATATTCCCGTCGATGTTCATCGACAGCTCCTGGACGATGAACTGCTGGACCCAGGTATCCAGCTCGATGTAGTCCCTGTACGTGTCTTCACCCGTGAACGCCCGGTCCATCAGCTTCTTCTCCAGCGTCTCGCAGTAATCGACGATGAACTGCTTCTGGGTCGTGGACATCTTCCCCTCGTTCGGGTCCGGGTCCTTGAACTTGATCTTCTTCGCGAAATACTTGGAGCGGAAATACTTGTCCTCGTCGGACTTGTTGTCCACCTCCAGCAGGTAACCGCTGTCGACCTTGTCCGGCACGACCGTGACGGGGACCTTGTTCTCCCGGTCCACCTCCTTCTGCTCCATCAGGTAATACATTCCTGCGTACGCGCCATTCAGGTACAGTTCCACGATGCGGAACTTCGGCGTCCACGGCATCGACACAAGACGCGAAATGCGCTGCGCCAGCGCTGTCCGCAGCAGCGACCCGTCCACCCGGTCGGAGAGCAGGATCCAGTCCTTGTCGCCCTTCATCCCCAGGAGCCTGGTGTGCTCGGAGAGCCTGATCCTGTAAGGGTTCTTCTTTCCGTCCGGACCCTCCCAGGTCGAGTTGCCGCGCCCGCGGATCTCCATATTCATTTTCGGGACCTCGGTAACATCCGAATACATCATCATCGGATCGAAGACGGCGATGCTCCCCTTTTCATAGGTGGTCTTCGACTGCACCGGCTTCAGGCTGGCGGTCCAGATCTCGACCCGCGGGAAGTCCGCCGCGTTGGACACGGTTCCATACGAGGGGTACGGGGGTACATTGATGCCGGTATCGGCCCAGCGGTCATCGGGGTCCAGCGGCACCTCCTTGTGGGAGGGATCGCGCACCGTGACGCGGCACAGCGCGGTTTTCCCGCTCGCGGGATCCAGCGCCCGCACGGTCGCCACGCCGGGGCCGACGGCCGTGACCGTCCCATTCTCCACCGTCGCCACCAGCTTGTCCATTGTGCTCCACATCAGGTCCTGCACCACGGCGCGCGCCGGCGAAACGGTCACCTCCAGCGTCAGCGTCTGCTGCGGGTCCAGGGTGACGCTCGTCTCACTCATCACGAGCTCCTCGACCTCCGGCACGTGCGCGCTGCAGGCGGCGACCAGCAGGGCCAGCGCAATCAGCAATCCGGACCTTTTCATTTAGTAGCGGGCGATGAAGTCGGTGATGAGCCTGAATGCCGGGGCGTAGCTGTCGGACCGGAAGGTCTTCATATTGTCGTTCGGCGTATGGTAATAAGGGAACGCGTCGCCCTCCTGGTTCTCCAGGAAGATGCAGGGCACGTGGCGCGTCGCGAAGGGGTAGTGGTCGCTGTTGGCGGCCAGCTCGCCGCGGTTCAGCGCCCGGAAGTAATGCTTCTCGCCGTTGATCCGCTCGAAGAGGGCGAAGCCCCGCATTCCTTCGTCGCTGACCTCGCAGTACTGCACCGGGTTGTTGTCCCCGATCATATCGATGTTGAAGAGGTACTTGATCCGGTCCAGCGGGAACAGGGGGTTGTTCGCGAAGAACTCCGAGCCCCGCAGGTTGGCGTCCTCGCCGGAGACGGACAGGAAGTACATATCGTATTCCGGGCGGTTCTTGGCATAGAAGGCCGCGAGGGTCACGAGCGCGGCCGTGCCCGACGCGTTGTCGTTGGCGCCGGGGTAATAGACCTTCTTCCCCAGGTTGCCGAGGTGGTCATAATGGGCGGTGAAGACATAGCAGCTGTCGTGGCGCACGCCTTCCACCCTGGCGATGACATTGAACAGCCCGTAGTCCTTCAGGAATTCGTTGTCCACGTCGAGGCGCACGGTCCTGACGCCCTCGATGGCCTCCGGGGTCACCCAGACGATGGGCTTGTCGACCACGCGGTGGCCGTAGGCCTTATAGAACTTGATGGGGGAGGTCCAGGTATAGAGGAGTCCCGCGTTGGGGGCGCCGCCGTTGGTCTGGAGGCGGGAGAAGTCCTTGCTGTGGCGGTAGGTGAACCAGAATTCGCAGCAGACGAGGCAGTTCTTGTATTCCGGTTTCTCGAGGTCGGCGAACAGGCGGTCGGAGTCATAATTCAGGGTGTCCACATAGTACACCGGGAATTCCCCGTGCGCGCCGGGGGAGTATTCCCGCATCGAATAATCGATGCCCGGCGTGAGCTTCTTTCCGTCGGCCCACATCTCCATCTTTCCGGCGAAGGTGTTGATGTCGATGGTGAAAGGCTGGAGGGTCACTTCGTCCGCGCCGGCCTTCCTGTAGGCTTTTTCCAGGTACTTGCCGGCCTTGTTGGCGCCGCCCCGGGCGTAGCCGCGTCCCTGGTATTTCGCGGAGCTCAGCTCCCTGACGATCTTCTCGTAATGCCTGACGTCCTGCGCGCTCAGCTGCACCGCGGCGAGCGCCAGCAGGAAAAACAGAATCTTCTTCATAGTACAGTCCGGAATACAACAGTACAAATATAACAAAAATCCCCGGCTTGGCCGGGGATATCATTACATTCGGTTTTTGGTGTCACTGCCGGCGCCGGTACCGCGGTACTTGCTCTGGGAAGTGTTGAAGTTGTAACGCAGGGACAGTTTGACCCGCTGCGTGTCCATCAGGTTGGTCTGGGTGATGGTGTGGTTGCCGAAGTCCGTGTCGGCGTTCTGGACCGCCAGGCCGAGGATGTCGGCGGCTTCCAGGCGGAGGACCAGGGCGCCGTCCGGGAGGAAGGCCTTCTGGATGGCCGCGGTGAGGTCGAAATAGTTGGAGGTGAGGTAGATGTTCCGCATATAGCCGCGGCTCAGGAAGGTCCCGCCGAACTCGAACTGCCAGTTGCCTTTCGCGCTGAGGGTGTTGTTGAACTGGGCGATGTACTGGGGCTTACCGTTGAATCTGGTCACCCGGAATCCGGAAGGCTCGCGGGAGTCGGGGGCGTTGATGGTGAGCCACTGCGGCTGCACGCCGAGGGTGTAGTTGAGGCTCCAGTGGCCGAAGGTCGGGGTGAAGTTGACCGCCGCCGTCATGGACCGGAGGGGCGTGTCGATGTTCCTGGGCTGGACGAGGACGACGCCTTCGTCGCCGTAGGGGGAGCTCCAGGTCATGATGGCGTTGTCGGTACGGGTGTAGTTGACCATCAGGGTGACCCATTTGTACACGGCCGCGAGGCTGGCGTTGCGCATCATATCCGGCTGCAGCTTGGCGTTGCCGCTCTGCCAGATGTACCGGCTGTTGTAGCGGATGGCGCTGGACAGGAAGTCGTAGGTGGGCCGGTTGGTCTTGGTGCTGTAGTTGAGCATCAGCTGGACGGGGCCGAAGGCGTTGGAGTAGGAGAGCGAAGGGAACCAGTTGCCGTAGTCGCGGGCGATGTTCTCCGCCGGGGCGAGCGCGTCCTCGTAGGTGTAATGGACATATTCGTAGCGGACGCCGGCGTTGAACATACCGACCTTCGGCAGCATGAACGCGTAGCTGGCGAAACCGGCGTAGTTGTTTTCGATGACCTTGGAGGATGAGGCGGGGATGTCCACGCCCGTGATGTAGTACTCGTTGTTGCGGCGGGAGAAGGTCTCTTCCGTGCCGAACTGCAGCTGGCCTGTCCAGATGGGGTAGGAGAGGACCGCCTTGCCGGCGTACATCCGGCCGGCGATGAGGGCCGTGGAGTGGATGGTGGCATCGTGGGTCATCGTGCTGGTCTCGGTCGAGACGCTCTTGCTGGAGGCGTCCGTGCCGTAGTAGTCGAGGTTGATGTCCACGCCCATTTTCTGTCCTACGACGCCGTTGTAATATACGTTCGCGCCCAGGTTGAAGGGCTTGTCGTCACCCAGGGAGTCTTCGGAGGTGGTCGTCAGTTTGTCTACGAGGGTCCCGTTTTCGATGGCATTGTCGTTGATGACCGTGTGGCTGTCGATCGCCAGGGTGCGGCCCCATTCGATCTTGCCGCCGAGGAAGTGGTTGTCCGCCAGCTGCCAGTTGACGCCGGCGTTGCCGTACAGGTCCTTCGAATGGCTCGCGCCGGTCAGGTCGCTGAGGTTTTGGAATCGCCAGTCGTCGCCGGCCGCGGTCTTGCCGAAGGAGACTTTATTGATGTCGCTGATCTGGCGGAAGGAGCTGCCGGCGTAGTTGACGCCGCCGAAGAAATCGACGCCGCCGGTGCGGTAGTTCACGTTCAGCGCGCCGGAGGGGTCGTTGCCTGCGGCCCAGCGGAGGGACTGGGAGTCGGCGGCGTTGAGGCTGAAGCCGAAACCGTCGCCCTGGCGGCGGACGGTGCGGATGCGCACGACGCTGCGCACGGTCGCGTCATACTGCGCGCCCGGGTTGGTGATGACCTCGACGCTCTGGATCTCGTTGCTTTGGAGACGGTCGAGTTCGGTAGGGTCGGTAACCTTGTGGCCGTTGATGTACACGAGGGGAGTGCCTTTGCCGATGACCTCGAGGCCGCCGGAGGTCTTGACGATGCCCGGCGTCTTGGCGAGCACGTCCTTCGCGTTGCCGACGTTCTCCAGCACGGAGCCGCGGACGCTGGTCTGGATGCCCTCGCCCGTGAGCTTGGTCTTGGGGATCACGGCGACGGCCACGGCGCTCTGGAGCATCGCGGTGTCGTCGAGGAGGGTGATGACGGCGCCGTCGACGGGCACGATATACTGCGTCTGGTAGCCCAGCATCGCGACCATCATAATGCCGTCCTTTTCGGATGTCACTATATTAAAGGTACCGTCTTCGCCGGTCACGGCGCCGCAGACCACGGTGGAGTCCGACTTGGAAAGCACCGCTACGTTGGCATAAGCCACCGGTTCTCCTTGGGAATCAACTACTTTACCTCTCCAGTCCTTCTTCGCATGTGCCGTTATCGCTGCGAGGAGCATCATTGATACAAGTACGATCTTTTTCATAATTCGGTGTATTAGTTCAGTAACACACTGCAAAGGTACAACAAAAAACCAATCCTCCAAATCTTTTTTGAAAAAAATGAATCGGATTGTTACATTTGTAATGCTATGATCGAACCTGTCTATTCCCCGTCCCCCGCGCGGTACGACTCGATGGAGTACCGCCGCTCCGGCCGCTCCGGCATCAACATCCCCGTCCTCGCCCTCGGTCTCTGGCACAACTTCGGCTCCTACAAGCCGATGCAGGAGATCAAGGCGATGGCCCACTACGCCTTTGACAAAGGCATCTGCCATTTCGACCTCGCGAACAACTACGGCCCCGAGTACGGCACCGCCGAGGAGAACTTCGGCCGCCTGATGGACGCCTCCTTCCGCCCCTACCGCGATGAGATGTTCATCAGCTCCAAGGCCGGCTGGGATATGTGGCCTGGCCCCTATGGCAACTGGGGCTCCCGCAAGTACCTGATGGCCAGCCTGGACCAGAGCCTGAAGCGGATGAAACTGGATTATGTGGACATCTTCTACTCCCACCGCTGGGATCCGGCGACGCCGATCGAGGAGACGATGCAGGCGCTCGTCGACATCGTGCGGCAGGGGAAGGCGCTCTACGTGGGCCTCTCCCGCTACCCGACGGAGCAGGCGCGCAAGGCCTTCCGCTACCTGGCGGAGCACGATACCCCCTGCCTGCTGTACCAGGACCGCTACAACATCATCGACCGCGCGCCCCAGTCCACCGGCCTCATCGACCTCAGCCAGGAATGCGGCAGCGGCTTCATCGCCTTCTCCCCGCTCCAGCAGGGCCTCCTGACCGGCCGCTACCTCAACGGCATTCCCGCCGACTCCCGCATGGCCCGCAACACCTCGCTGAAGGCGGACGTGCTGACCCCGGCGATGCTCGGCGCCCTGAAGGGGCTCAACGAGGTCGCCGGCCGCCGCGGCCAGACCCTCGCCCGGATGTCCCTGGCCTGGCTCCTCCAGGACCCGCGCGTGACTTCCGTCATCATCGGCGCCAGCTCCGTCGCCCAGCTCGAGGACAACCTCCGCGCCCTGGCCAACACCTCCTTCACCCCCGACGAGCTCTCCCGGATCGAAGAACTCTCCTCCCCGGTCCAGCTCCACGAGGTGAAGTAGCCCGCGCCTTATCCCTCGCTTCGCTCGGGGCCTGGCGCCCCTGCAACGATAACCGCTGAGTCGCCTTCCAGCGTCGCAGGTGCGAAAACAGTGGCAGGACCTGCGACAGTTTTTGCGAAGAGTGCCTGATTTGCGTCGCAGGTGTTGTCCGCTTTTTCGCACCTGCGACATTTTATCTGCCACCGCGGGGGCTACTGACTGGCCGGGCGTTTGATCAGGTGGATGTAGTGTCTGCTATATTCGGACACATAACTTATGGTCGGTGTCTGCGGGATTAAGCAATACGGCTGCACATCCGGACCTCCCACATCTACAGTCCAAATCATATCTTTTACCATTTCGATTCTATTTCCATTAGGGCCTGTCACGCGAACAGTATTGCGGACAGTAAATGTACAGTATTCTATCAGTTCTTCCGCATCCTTCCTATCAATCCACTGGTCAAAATCAGGGTCGAAGAAATTAAAGGCTTCGTTATAAGTGATTCCCCGAGACCCGAGGTCTTCGCTGGTGGCCTTCCATAGAATGCCGCTCGGGAGGCCCAGGTCCACGTATTCGTCTCCTGCGCCAAGCAGCGGGGTATCATCCTTGCGGCAGGAGGAGGCTGGGAACAGCATTGCGATTACGGCGACGAGGAAAACGATTCGTTTCATTGGATATGCTTTTCTTTCAGGATGTGAAGATACGCACTTTTTTCGGTGGGGATTGCAACAAACGGGGGAATTTGTCGTTATTATTGTGGAAAGCGAAAGAAATGACCAGGGCTGAAGTCACAGAATTCTACAGGGAGCACAACCGGGCGTTGTACAACACGGCGCTGCGGATCCTGGGAGATTCCGGGGAGGCGGAGGAGGTCATGCAGGATACGATCCTGAAGTTTCTTTCGGCGGAAGGGCGGTTCGACGCGGAGGCGCAGGTGCGCGCCTGGCTGAAGCGGACCTGCATCCGGGCGGCGATCGACCGCCTGCGGGAACGGCGGAGGCGGGAGGCTTTCCTGGAGGATTACGCCGCGGCGGAGGAGATGGTGGAAGAGGAAGGCGGAGGGCTGCCTGCGCCTGACGCCGGGCGGATCCGGGAGGCGATGATGCGGCTGGGTGAGCCTTATCGGCTGGTGCTGACGCTGGTGTTGCTGGAAGGGTTGGATTATGCGGAGATTGCGGAAATGACCGGGAAGAAGGAGGTGACGCTGCGCTCGCTGTACTCCCGGGGGCGGGTGAAGCTGGCGGCGATGTTGAAAAAGGAAATGAATGGTTAAGGATATGGATAAGCTTGAAGAATATATGCGTGCGCACGCGGCGGAGTTCGATACGGAGGCTCCGCCGGAGGGGCATGAACGGCGATTTCTGGAGAAAGTAGATTTCTCGACTGCGCTCGAAATGACAGAAGAGGCGCTTGAAATGACGGAAAGGCCCTTCGAGCGGCTCAGGGCCCTGTTCGGGATGAACCGGATGCGGTGGAGCTGGGCGGCGGTGGCGCTGGCTGCTGCGGTGGTGGCGGTGGTGCTGTTGCCGGCCGGGGGGAGACGCTCCTTCGTGGGCGTGGGGAATGATCCCCGGAAGGTGTATCTGGCGTACCTGGATGAGGTGGAACGTGCCAGCCGGGCGCTGCCCGCGGGGGATGATTACAACTGGGAAGGGATCCTGCGGGGGATGACGGAGGAGGCGGTGCCGATGATTGAACAACTGCCGGAAGAGCTGTCCGAAAGGGAGCAGGCCCGGATCCTGAAAGAATATTATGGCGGAATTCTCGCCGGTGTGGAACAATTGAAAAAAGCGAAATAAAATGAAAAAGATTCTTGCAGTTTTGATGGGACTGGCGCTCGTGGCAGCGTTTGCGCCGGTCCGGAGCATGGCGGGCGACGAACCGTCGGAGGCCGTGACGAAGATGGTGACCAGGGAATACGATTTCCGCAACTTCGATGCAATCGACGCGTCCTGGGTGTACCGGATTGAACTGACCCAGGCCACGAGGTACTCCGTGCGCGTGGAGGCGCCGGAATTCGTGGCGGAGTACCTGCGCGTGGAGCAGGCGGGCGACCGGCTGCGGCTGGGCATCAAGTCGCTGCCGGCCAATGTGCAGCGGAAGATGAATCACGAGGAAGTGTTTGTGTACATCAGCATGCCGGACCTTTCCGGCCTGCAGCTCTCCGGCGCGGCGAAACTCCGGGCCAAGGGGACGTTCCGGAACAGGAAAAGCAACTTCAAGATGGACCTGAGCGGGGCGGTCAACCTCACCGGCCTGCAGGTGCTGTCGCAGAATGCCGCCATTGACTGCAGCGGCGCCGTGAAATACGACTTCGCGGGCGATTTCGATACCGTGGATATGGATTTCTCCGGTGCGGTGGACGCTACGATGCACGTGACCGGGAAAGAAGTGTTCCTCGATATGTCGGGCGCGACGAAGCTGGACCTGGAGACGAACGCCGGTACCGCCGTGGTGGGCTTGTCCGGTGCGGCGAACCTGACGCTGACAGGCAAGGCGGACCAGCTGAAGGCCGAAGGCAGCGGGGCGTCGAAGTTCTATGCTGAAAGAATTCCCGTGAAGGATGTCCAGGTCAATCTTTCCGGTGCTTCGATGATCCGGGTCAACGCCTTGAAAACGCTGGAGGTCGAGCTCTCCGGATCCGCCCACTGCCTGTACCGCGAGAATCCGGGCCTGAGCATCGGGCGTACGAACGTCTCGCGCGGAGCCTCCCTCTCAGCATTGTAAAGATTCTTTTGCGTTGAGTTCAAATTATTTTTGGAATTTTCCAAAAGAGTAGTACCTTTGCAGTCCGCAATCCGCACACCATGCCCATTGCGGACTTTGAAATAACCATTGAGATATGGTGTAATGGTAGCACTACAGATTCTGGCTCTGTCAGTGAGGGTTCGAGTCCTTCTATCTCAACAAGCTTTAAAGCCTGATGGCGGGGTAGCTCAGCTGGTTAGAGCGTCGGATTCATAATCCGGAGGTCGTGGGATCGTGACCCACTCCCGCTACCCAATAACTCAACATAGTCGCGGCCGGCTACGACCGTCCGAATCGACAAATTCCCTATATGCCTCCGACGCACTTGTACTGCGGCGGTTTTTTTGTGCCCGGCGGGGCCGGCGGCAGTGGCGGTAGTGGCAGCAGTGGCGGCTAAGTGGTTGATTAGCAGGACTATAACCAAACCGGAAGACCTTGTTTTTAGGGTCTTCCGGTTTATTTAGTGCGCTAATCCACTGTAACTTAAGTGCCACCGTAGACCTGCCGCCCGCGGGACATCCGATAATAAATGTCGCAGGTGCGAAAAAGCGGACAACACCTGCGACGCAAATCAGGCACTCTTTGCAGAAACTGTCGCAGGTCCTGCCACTGTTTTCGCACCTGCGACACTGGAAGGCGACTCAGCGGTTATCGTCGAGGGGACGCCAGAGGCAGGAGCGGCGGAGGAGGGCGATGGCCCAGACTTCGCAGCCTTCGCCGCGGCCGACGAAGCCGAGGCGCTCGGTCGTCGTGGCCTTGACGGAGACAGCGGAGACGGGGACGGCGAGGACGGAGGCGAGGGCCTCGCGCATCTCGGGGACGCGGGCGCCGATCTTCGGGGCCTGGAGCGCGATCGTGATGTCGGCGTTCGCGAGCTCGTAGCCTTGCTCGCGGACCATCGCCATCACCCGCGCGAGCAGGACCTTGCTGTCGATGCCCTTGAACTCGTCGGAACTGTCCGGGAAATGCTGGCCGATGTCACCGAGGGCGAGGGCGCCGAGGAGGGCGTCGCAGAGCGCGTGGATCGCCACGTCGCCGTCCGAGTGGGCCACGAAGCCCGTCGGGCTGTCGATCCGGATGCCGCCGAGCCACATCGGGAGCCCTTCCTGCAGGGCGTGCACATCGAATCCTTGTCCAATCCTGTAATCCATAATCGATACCGTTTCCACAAAAGTACGGAAAAAATGATTAAATTTGTCTGATACAACAACAGCAGATTATGGCACTCTTCAATATGTTCGGCGAGCAGGAGCACAGGGTCTTCAACTACAAGCCGATTTACTACGACAAGGAGAAGGATGAACTCAAGCAGATCTTCGGCAAGGTCGACGGGACCGTCGACAAGGAGATCGCGGAGCAGAAGGAAAAGGGTACCTACGTGCCCGGGTCTTACATCAAGGGTTCCCTCCGGGACGGCAACTACCGCCGTTCCCGCGGCCACTCGACCCGCGCCCAGAGCATCATCGGCATCGTCGGCCTCCTGCTGGTCTTCGTCGTCCTCTTCTACATCGCCAAATTCTACACCATCCTCTAATGCCTAAGCTTCAAGTCCTCCCGCCGGAGCTTTCGAACATGATCGCCGCGGGCGAAGTCGTCCAGCGGCCCGCCTCCGTGGTGAAGGAACTGATGGAGAACGCCGTCGACGCGGGCGCGACCTCCGTCTCCGTCGTCATCTCCGACAGCGGCCGGACCCTCATCCAGGTCATCGACAACGGCTGCGGCATGTCCCCCGAGGACGCCGTCCTCTGCTTCGAGCGCCACGCGACCTCGAAAATCGCCTCCGCCGACGACCTCTCCGACATCCTGACTTACGGCTTCCGCGGGGAAGCCCTCGCCTCCATCGCCGCCGTCGCGGACGTCACCCTCAAGACCCGCCGCGCTGAAGACGAATCCGCCTTCCAGGTCAACATCGAAGGCTTCTACAAGTTCTCCACCCAGGAGACTTCCGCCCCGGTCGGCTCCAATTTCGCCGTCCGCAACCTCTTCTACAACACCCCCGCCCGGCGCAAGTTCCTCAAGTCCGACAACATCGAGCTCAAGCACATCGTCGCGGAATTCACCCGCGTCGCCCTGACCCGCCCGGAAATCGGCTTCCAGCTGACCCACAACGGCAAGGACCTCTATGTCCTGAAGCCGGCGAAATCGCTGAAATACAGACTTCTGGATATGTTCGGCAACGCCGCCGCCGGCGAGCTCGTCGACGTCCTCGCCGAAACCTCCGTCGCGAAAATCAGCGGCTTCGTCGCCCGCCCGGACAGCGCGAAAAAGACCGTCGGCAACCAGTATTTCTTCGTGAACGGCCGCTACTTCCGCAGCGCCTACCTCCACAAGGCCGTGATGAAGGCCTACGAGGAATTCCTGCCGGAAGGCGTGACCCCGTCCTACTTCCTCTATCTGGATGTGGACCCCCACGCCATCGACGTCAACATCTCCCCGACCAAGACCGAGATCAAGTTTGAGGACGACGCCGTGATCTTCCAGACCCTCTACGCCTGCGTGCGCGAGACCCTCGGCAAGCACGCCTTCGGCGGCAGCATCGACTTCGAAACCGCCGCCGAAGTCCATTTCCCGGCCCTCACCGGCAACTTCGAGAAGTTCCACCCGGAAACGACCCCCGCGCCGGCCGCGGACCCAACCTTTGATCCTTTCGAGCCCAGCCGTCATGTCGACAAGTCCCCGAACTACGGCAAACTCTTCGAAGACAAGACCTTGCCTTCGACCCAGATCATCCTTCTCCAGGGCAGGTACATCGTCGTCCCCGCCAAATCCGGCCTGATGGTGGTCCACGTCCGCCGCGCCCGCGAGCGCATCCTCTACGAGCGCTTCCTCCGCGCGCTCTCCCAGGGCGAGCACGTCATCCAGACCTCCCTCTTCCCGGTCCAGGTCAAGGTCGGCGTCGAGAACCGCCTGCTCTTCGATGAGAATGCGGAACTCCTCGCGAGCCTGGGCTTCGACATCTCCCCCTTCGGGACCGACACCCTCGTCGTCAACGGCGTCCCGGAAGGCTACTCCGGCGACGGCGCCAGCGTCCAGACGATGATTTCCGACCTGGTGCTCATCCTCTCCGAGGACAGGAATTCCCTCAAGGAGGCGATGGAGTCCGCCCGGGCTGCCAAATTTGCAGTCCTGGGCGCCGCATCCGCCCCCGCTGTCAGTTCTCCCTTCGAGGCACAGAGATTGATAGACCGACTCCTGGCCTGCGACAATGCGGAGTTTACCTCCGGCGGCCGCAGGATCATCTCCATCCTCGATTTAGACACCATTGACAAAAAATTCTGACGCCTTATGATGGACAACGTCCCACGCGTAACCAGGAATATCATCTTCATCAACATCATCATGTTCATCGCGACCCTGCTGAACGAGAACCTGATGACCCGTTGGTTCGCCCTCTTCTATCCGACCTCCCCGTACTTCCACGGCTGGCAGTTCATCACCCATATGTTCATGCACGGCGGCTTCTGGCACATCCTCCTCAATATGTACGCGCTGTACGTATTCGGCTCCGTGCTGGAACGGATGATCGGCGAGAAGAAATTCCTGCTCTTCTACTTCATCTGCGGCCTCGGCGCGGCGGCCCTCCATACGGGCGTCGAATACCTCCAGGCCCTCTCCTATATGAATTCCATTGCGGAAGGCTCGCAGGCAGCGCAGCAGTCTTATATGGCGCTGAAGATGACCCCGACCGTCGGTGCCTCCGGCGCCATCTACGGCGTGCTCATCGGCTATGCGATGCTTTTCCCGAATTCGAAGCTGACCCTCATCTTCCCGCCCGTCACCCTCAGCGCGAAGGTCTGGGTGCTCATTTTCGCGGGCATCGAACTCCTGACCGGCATTACCGGCACGGTCGGCGGCGTGGCCCATTTCGCCCACCTCGGCGGCATGCTGATCGGCTTCCTGCTGATTGCGTACTGGCGCAAGAAGGGGACCCTGTTCGACCGGGAGAACTTTAAATAATATGAAAGAAGTTTCCGTCATCATCCAGGAAGCGCTGCAGGTCCTCAAGGACGGCGGCGTGATCCTGTATCCGACCGACACGGTCTGGGGCCTCGGCTGCGACGCCACGAACGGGAAAGCCGTCGCCCGCATCTACGAGATCAAGCGCCGCGCCGACAGCAAGGCGCTCGTCCTGCTGGCCTGCGACCTCGATATGGTCGCCCGCCACGTCCGGACGGTGCCGGACGCCGCCATCGACCTGGTCGAGGTGAACGACGGCAGCCCGATGACCCTGATCTATCCCGACGCGGTCGGCCTCGCGCCGAACGTCGTCGCCGAGGACGGCTCCGTCGGCATCCGCGTCCCGCTGAACGATTTCTGCGTCGCGCTGGTGCGCAAGCTGCGCCGGCCGCTGGTTTCGACCTCCGCGAACATCTCCGGAGAGCCGACCCCGAAGAAGTTCAAGGATATCCCGCAGGAAATCCGGGATGCCGTCGACTACATCGTCGCCCCGGCCCTCGAGAAAGACTCGACGGGCAAGCCCTCCCAGATCATCAAGGTCGGCCCCGGCTCCGAAGTCAAAGTGATCCGAATGTAATGGAAGTATTCTACGCCAGACAGTTCCAGGACGGCATCTGCCGCCTCGACGAAGAGGAATCCGCCCACTGCGTGCGCGTCCTGCGCCACCGCGAGGGCGACGAAATCTTCGTCATCGACGGCGAAGGGACCTGCTACACCTGCCGCCTGCTGGATGCGTCCCCGAAGGGCGCGACCGCGGAGATCGTCCGCGTCGAGCCGGACTGGGGCGCGCATCCCTACCGGCTGCGCCTCGCCGTCTGCCCGACGAAGAACCTCGACCGCTACGAGTGGTTCGCGGAAAAGGCGACCGAACTCGGCCTGGACCGCCTGACCCCCGTCATCGGCGACCACTCCGAGCGCAAGGTCTTCAAGACGGAGCGGATGCGCCGCATCCTGCTTTCCGCCTCGAAGCAGTCGCTGAAGGGCGCGATCCCGCAGCTCGACGAGCCCCTCAGCGTGCGGGATTTCATTGCCGGCCTCGCGGGGGACGACAGCTGCCTGAAGCTGATTGCCTGCTGCTTCGAAGGGGAGGTTCCGCGCCTGTCGGTGAATGATGCGCTCGCGCAGGCGGAAGGGAAGGAAATCGTGATCCTGATTGGTCCGGAGGGGGATTTCTCCCGGGAGGAGGCGGCGCAGGCCGTGGCGGCCGGCTTCCTGCCGGTCCACCTCGGCCCCTCGCGGCTCCGTACGGAGACCGCGGCCCTGACCGCCGCCGAGGCCGTCTACCTGAAATACGTATAGCGATGTATATAGGCCTGCTTTCCGATACCCACGGCGTCTTCAGTGACGAGTTCCGGGAATTCCTGGCGCCCTGCGACGTGCTCTGGCACGCCGGGGACTTCGGCGGCGGCATCGACTTCGTCCGCAAACTTGCGGCGTTCAAGCCGCTGGTCGGCGTCCACGGCAACTGCGACGGGCAGGACATCCGCTACGAATACCCGTACCACCAGTGTTTCGAATGTGAGGAAAAGACAGTCCTGATGGTCCACATCGGGGGATACCCCGGCCGCTACGACCTGCGGGCGCAGGCCCTGATCGAGGCCTGCAAGCCCGATATCTTCGTCTGCGGCCATTCCCATATCCTGAAGATTATGTACGACGAGCGCTATGAGATGATCACGCTGAATCCGGGGGCTGCGGGGCTCCAGGGCTGGCAGCAACTGCGCACCGCCCTGCGCTTCAAGATCGAAGGCAAGGAGGTCAAGGATATGGAAATCTTCAAGCTGCCTATTGGAAGAGGCGTTTGACGAGGGCCGGCACGTCGGCGACCTTGATGATTTCGATCCCTGCCTTTCCGGCGGGGATGTTTTTTGAGAAGGAAGAGATATAGATCTGGCGGAAGCCCAGCCGGGCGGCCTCGGAGATGCGTTTTTCCGTCTGGGCGACCGGACGGATCTCGCCGCTCAGACCGACCTCGCCGGCGAAGCAGACGTCCGCGGGAATCGTGTAGTCGAAGTTCGACGAAAGGACCGCGCAGATGACCGCGAGGTCGCAGGCCGGGTCCGTGACGCGCAGGCCGCCGGCCATATTGATGAACACGTCCTTCGCGCTCAGCCGGAAGCCGGCGCGCTTCTCCAGCACCGCCAGCAGCATATTGAGGCGCCGCACGTCGAAGCCCGTCGCGGAGCGCTGCGCCGTGCCGTAGACGGCGCTGCTGACGAGCGCCTGCACCTCGAAGAGGAAGGAGCGCGCGCCGTCGAGCATCGCGCTCACGGCCGTGCCGCTGAGGCTGTCCCCGTGCATCGGAATCAGCATTTCGGAGGGGTTGGTGACCTCCCGGAGTCCGGTCCCGGTCATTTCGAAGACGGCCAGTTCGGACGTCGAGCCGAAGCGGTTCTTGATGCTGCGCAGCAGCCGGTAGGAGCCGCGGTTCTCGCCCTCGAACTGCAGGACGACGTCGACGATGTGCTCCAGGATTTTCGGGCCGGCGATGTAGCCGTCCTTGGTGATATGGCCGATCAGGATGATGGCGATGCCGCTCTCCTTGGCGAAGCGCAGCAGGGTCGCGGCGACCTCCTTGATCTGGGAAACCGAGCCGGGGGTCGACTCGGCGCTGTGGGTGAACATCGTCTGGACGGAGTCCACGATCATCAGGTCCGGGTGCAGCCGTTCGGCTTCTTCCAGGATGCTTTCGATGTCGGTCTGGCTGAAGATCGTGCAGCCGGAGGCGTCGCCGCCGAGCCGGTCGGCGCGCATCTTCACCTGCCGCACGCTCTCCTCCCCGGTCACATAGAGGGTCTTCAGCGAAGGGCAATGAAGCGGAATCTGGAGCGAGAGGGTCGATTTGCCGATGCCGGGCTCGCCGCCGATGAGGACCAGCGAGCCGGGGACGATGCCGCCGCCGAGGATGCGGTCCACCTCCGCGTTGTTCAGGGAGATTCTGGCTTCCGCGGCCGTCTCGACCTCGCTCAGACGCACCGGGCGGACGCCGCTAGCGCCGCCGGTAGCGCCCCGCGCCTTCGCGACGCCGGTATCCACCGTCTTCTCGACCATCGTGTTCCACTCCCCGCACGCGGGACACCGCCCCATCCATTTGGGGCTTTCGTTTCCGCAGGAGGTGCAGAACCAGACGGATTTTGTCTTGCTACTCGATGCCATTCAGTTTCTTTTCCCAGGCCCAGGCGGCCTTCAGGGTATCTTCAATCTTTCTTTCCGCACGCCAGCCGAGTTCGCGGTTGGCCTTCGACGGGTCGGCCCAGATGGCGACCACGTCGCCCGGCCGCCGCGGCGCGAAGCGGTAATTCAGTTTCAGTCCGTTGACCTGCTCGAACGTGTTCACGAGTTCCATCACGGACAGCGGCCGCCCGGTCCCGATGTTGAAGATCTCGTAATCTTCGGTCATCTTGCCGTCGAGCATCCTGGCCACGGCGCTGACGTGCGCCTTCGCCAGGTCCACGATGTCGATGAAGTCCCGCAGGCAGGTCCCGTCCGGCGTCGGATAATCGTTGCCGAAGATGCTGAGGACCTCGCGCCTGCCGGCGGCGGTCTGGGTGATGAACGGGACGAGGTTGTTCGGGACGCCGCGCGGCAGCTCGCCGATCAGGGCCGACGGATGCGCGCCGATGGGGTTGAAATAGCGCAGGGCGATGCCCTTCAGCACCGGATTCACGCGCACGGCGTCGCGCAGGATGTCCTCGCAGATCCGCTTCGTGTTGCCGTACGGGGAAGTCGCCTCCTGGCGCGGGGACTCCTCCGTGACGGGGAGTTCCTCCGGCGTGCCATAGACGGTCGCGGAGCTGGAAAACAGGATGTTGCAGCCGCCGTGGCGCAGCGCCGTCTCCAGCAGGGTCAGGAAGGAGCCGAGGTTGTTGCGGTAGTACATCAGCGGCTGCTCGACGGATTCGCCAACCGCCTTGAACGCCGCAAAATGGATCACCGCGTCGATCTGATAGTCGGAGAACAGTTTATCTACCGCCGCCGCATCGCAGAAATCAATCTCCTCGAGCGGCAGCTTCCTCCCGAGAATCTGCTGCACTCCTTCGAAACACGTCTTGTCGCAGTTCGAGAAGTTGTCCGCAACGACCACTTCATACCCGGCTTCCACCAGTTCAACCGCGACGTGGCTGCCGATAAACCCGGCGCCGCCCGATACCAGTACCGTTTTTTTCATATCTGCTCGTCATCGCCGGCTTGACCGGCGATCTCTTGCCAAAGTTAAGAATTAAAGTTTAACTTTGCGGTATGCGCCGCTTCGGTTTTTTCATATTGTCGCTGCTGCTTTCCGGCGTGCTGCTGCAGGCCCAGGAAACGAAGGTCCAGCAGTATCTGGAGCTGATTGCCGCGCAGGAGCCGTTCCGCTCCTCCTCCCTCGGCGTGCTCGCCGTGCGCGCGAACGGGGACACGCTCGCCAACTTTGGCAGCCGCGCGAAGCTGGTTCCCGCCTCGAACATGAAGCTCATCACGACCGGCCTCGCCCTGGACAACCTCGGCCCGGGGTACCGCTATGCGACCGTCCTCGCCTGCGACGGGGAGGTGCGTGACTCCGTCCTCGTCGGCAATCTCTACCTCATCGGGGAAGGGGATCCCTCGCTCGGCGTGGACATGGGCACGAAGGACCCCGAACTGCGCAATTTCCGCCAGTGGCAGGAGATGTTAGCTTCGGCCGGCATCGCCCGAATCGAAGGCAACCTCATCGCCGACCGGCGCTACTTCACGGAGGAAGGCATCCTCGGCGACTGGATGGCGGAGGACCTGGAGTCGGAGGACGCCGTCGCCGCGGCGGGCGTGAACTTCCGCCACAACTACCGCGACACGACCTACGCCGGCGGCGCGACCCGCTCCGGCGCCGCCCACCTGGCCCATTACTTCGGGGAATACCTGGCCTCCGCGGGCCTGGCGGTGGAAGGTGAAACGGGGGATGAAGCTGAATTCGCGGCCCTTCTGGCGCCGGAGGACAGCCTCCACTACCTGGGACGGACGTATTCGGAGCCGCTCCGTGCGCTGGTGAAGCATACCAACCACCGGAGTGACAATCTTTTCGCGGAGGTGATGTTCCGCACGCTCGGAAAGGAGCTGCGGGAGAACGACGGTTATGGTTCCTGTGCCGCAGTGGAGACGACGCTGCTGGAGGAGATGGGGCTTCCGATGAGCGGGGTGCGCGTGCGGGACGGCAGCGGCCTCTCGCGGAAGGATTACGTGTCGCCGGAGTTCATGACGGGTTTCCTGCTGAAGATGATCGGGCGGCCAGTGTTCGATGATTTCGTGCGCTCGCTGCCGCAGCCGGGGGCGGGAACGCTCGCTGCGCGGATGCGGACTGCGCCGGCTTCCCTGAAATCGCGCATCTACATGAAGAGCGGCTCGATGGACGGGGTGCGCTGCTTCAGCGGCTATGTGCTTCCGCTGAGCGGAAAACCGGAGGATGTCATCGCGTTCTCGGTGATGACAAACAACAACACCGCCCCTTCCGGGACGGTGCTGCCGATACTGGATCGGATTATCTTGCTGATAGCCGAATAGGCTTATTTCGCGCTTTTTACCAGCTGGCTGAGCTTGTCGTACAGGCCGTCGGTTTTCTCGAGGAGCTCCTTGCGGACCTCGTTGTAGTAGGCGCGCTTGCTGCCTTCGGGCTCCGCGTTGACCTTGTCTCTCAAATCATTGTAGAGATCGATGGCCTCGTCCACGAGGTCGTCCAGTTCTTTGTCCGCCACACCCGGCTTCACGGTCGCGAAAACGGAGCAATCATCGAGGAACGCGCTGACGACGTATTCGATGTCTTTCTTAATGTCTCTAAGATTCATAGCTTTCTGAATTAATTCGGGGGCAAAGATACGAAATCTAATTGATTTTTAATATGATTTGCGCCTTTTGAGTTTTCTTAAAAAATACCGTATTTTGCAGGCCATGAAGCGTTCCGCCCTCATCTGGTCGTTTTCCGCGGCTTCGGCCGTGCTGCTGTGCATTCCGTGGCTGTTGCCTCATGCGGGATATGTGCTGCTGTTCGCGTTCCTCCCGCTGCTGGCGGCCGACAGGATTGCGAGCGAAACGCAGTACAGGCATTTCTGGTGGGTCCACTACAGCTGCTTCTTTTTCTGGAACGCCTTCACGACGTTTTGGGTGTGCAACGCCAACGTGGGAGGCGGCGTTTTCGCAGTGGTGGCGAATGCTTTCCAGATGTCGCTGGTCTGGGCGCTGTTCCGTCTTTCGAAGAAACACCTCCGCGGCGTGCTTCCCTATGTTTTCCTGGCCGTTCTCTGGATTGCCTGGGAGCACGGTTATTTCGCCTGGGCCAAGATTTCCTGGCCCTGGATGGTGCTGGGCAACGCTTTCGCCACGAATGTCAGAAGCATCCAGTGGTATGCGATCACCGGCACGCTGGGCGGGTCGCTCTGGGTGTGGTGCAGCAACCTGGCTTTGTTCGCGCTGCTGACGGCCCTCCGCAGCGGCGCCTGGCGACGCTGGACACGGTCGGCGCGCGCGGCGATGGTGCTGGCGCTCGCGCTGCTCTGGATTGCCCTTCCTTTAGGCTCGCTGGGGATGTATCTCAGCTACGAGGAGCGCTCCGAGCGACAGCTGACGGTGCTCGTCGGCCAGCCGTCCCTTACGATTGCTGAAAAACTGGAGACGATGAGCCAGGAAGAGCAGAACCGCCGGCTGCTCGCGCAGCTGGAAGAAGGGCTGAAGGCGGGACCGGTCGACCTGTTGATCGGACCTGAAACCGCCACCTCCGACGTGGTCCTGAACGACATTCCGTCGTCGCCCACCTGGCAGGCATACCTGGCTTTCATGAACGCGCATTCCGTCCCGGATTTCCTGTGGGGCGCCGTCACGAACAGGCATTACCATACGAAGGAGCCGCCCAGCTACGACAGCTTTGTCTGGGAGGACGGTTGGCGCGAGCCGCACAATACGGCCATCATGCTGGGCGCTGACGGCCGCACGGAGTTGTATTTCAAGAGCAAGCTCGTTCCGGCGACGGAATTCACGCCGTATCCCTATATTTTCGTACCGTTCGACAACTGGCTTTCGGGCCTGCTGGGGATAGAACCGATTTTTCAGCGCTACTCGGGCCAGGAGGAAATCTCGCTGCTGCATTTGCACGACGGCACGCCGCTGGGTTGCGGCATCTGTTATGAGTCGGCTTATGGAGAGTATTGCGCCGGCTATGCATCGCTCGGCGCCGGGTTCCTGACCATCATCAACAACGACGAATGGTGGGGCAACACGCCGGGCCCATGGCAGCACTGCAGCTTCAGCATTCTCCGCGCCATCGAGACGCGGCGCGACCTGGTCCGCTGTGGCAACAGCGGAATCAGTTGCTTCATCAACCAGCGGGGGGATATGGTCTCGCATACGCATTGGCGCGTGCCGGCCTCGCTTCGCGGCACGGTGAACATCAACCATGAACAGACGTTCTTCACCCGCCACGGCGACCTCGTCGGCCGCGGCTGCGTCTATGCTACGTTGCTGTTGTTTGCGCTGCTTCTCGCCGGCGCCCTGAAACTCTTTAATCGCCCGTAGGCCGCTCCCGCCGGAGCGGAAACGGTGTTTGTAACCTTGGGCGAGCAGCCGCACAGCAGAAGCGCTGCCAGCGCGGCGAGGAGGATGAGCGTTCTTTTTATAGTATCATTGTATGTGCTAATCAAATATACAACTATTTTTATGTAACTTTACACCTAATGGACCAAAAACTGCCTTAAGTGAGTATGAAGCGCAATGAATCCTACCTGGCCCCGACGACGGAGGTCCTGGAGTTGAAGTTCGAAGGCATAGTCTGCGAGAGCGGCGATATGGATACGACCGCCAACCGGCAGGATTACGGCGACCCCAATTATATGGACCTGTAATGGAGGAGCGGAAGATGAAGAAAAGCGTCTGTATTTTGATGGCCTGTGCCCTGTTGTTTTCCTGCGCCCGGCCGGTGGAGGTTGAGGAACCTGCGTGGAATGAGGAGCAGGGCTATACCCTGACCGTCGTGGCCGACAAGGCCGGCACCAAGACGCTGGGCCTGGATGGCTCCGGCGCCCTGAAAGCGACCTGGACCGAAGGGGAAACGGTCGCGGTGTACAGGAGCTCGAACCTCGTGGGCACGCTCACGGCCCAGAGCACGGGCTCCGCTTCCACGACGCTCCGCGGCACGATCCACGGCACCTTCGCCGTGGACAACAGCCTCACGCTCCAGTTCCTGGAGCCTGACTATGCGACCCAGGACGGCACGCTCCACGGCAGCGCGACCAGCATCGACAGGGTCTGCGACTGCGCTACGGCCAGCGTCACGATTACCGCAATCTCAGGCGGGAACATCACGACGGGAAGCGCCACGTTCCGGAACCGGCAGGCCATCGTGAAGTTCCTGCTGAAAAACAGCGACAAGTCGTCCGATGTCCCCGTGGACAACATGACAATCACCATCGGAGGCCAGACCATCTCGGTTACCCCCGCCACGGTTACGAACGAACTCTATGTCGCCATCCCCGGCTTCTCGTCCAAGTCCATCTCCGTCGTCGCGATGAACGGAGAGAACCTTTATTACAAGGATACGGCGGCCACGACGCTGGAAGAAGGCAGCTATTACGTCATTACCCTCGCCTTGAACGCGGCCGCGATGATCCATAACGAAACGGAATTGAAAGCGGCCATCGACGCCGAGCATCCCCGGATCATCCTGGTCAATGACATCCTGCTGGGCAGCTACCTGGATGTCAGCGCCAAGACCGTCGCCATCGACCTCAACGGCCACAAACTATACCGCAACCTGGACGGGTTCGTCTCAAACGGCCACGTCATCGGGGTTCGCAACGGCGCCAGCCTGACCCTCAAGAGCAGTGTTTCAGGCGCCAGCATCGAAGGCGGCAAGGCCATCTATGGCGGGGCCATCCATATTCTATCCGGCAACACGGTGACTGCCAGCAATATCACTTTCCAGAACAACGCGGTGTCCGGTGACGGCGGTGCCATCTGGAACGGCGGTACGTTCAGCGTCACGGACTGCAGCATCCTTGCCAACGGGTGCGAAGGCAACGGCGGTGGCATCTGGAGCAACGGTACGCTCAATATGGCGGGTACGGTCCGGGTGGAGAACAACCTGAAGAGTGGTTCCACGAACAACGTCTTCCTCAAGAATGACACGTACATCACCTTGACGGGAGCCCTTACCCGGGACTCCAACATCGGCCTGTCCCACGAAAGTACTCTGGGAAGATGTACTTTGAACTATTATTATTACCACTCGGGCGGCATGGTCGCGCCCTCCGATTTCTTTTTCGCCGACAACTCCGCCGTCCTCCAGGTGGCGCTGGGTTCGGGGAATGAGGTGTTTCTTGTATCTAAATAAGTTTGTTATATGAAAAGATTTGTCAACCCGTTTTTAGCTTGTCTGGCCGCGGCAGTCTGCCTGTTTGCATCCTGCGAGAAGGACGACTACTGGGTGGGGAAGGCCGAGGATCCGGAACCGGAACAGGTGGCGGTCGACGACGCCCTCATCCTGCTCCACAGTTTCCTGGCCCTGGATGAAAGCGGAAAGGTTACCGGCGCAACGATGGGCTCTTACGACCCGCAGCGTTCCGGCGAAGTCGCCATCACGGCTGCGGGCTATAAGGCGGCCCTCGCGCTCCTGAAAGCCGCAATCCCGGCCGAAGCGGATACGCAGGAGCAGGACGGGCAGTTTGTCTGGAACCTGAAGGATGCCGCGGGGAAGACCCAGGGGCAGCTCGTGATGAAGCCGTCTTCCGCCCCGGGCGAAGTCGCCGTGGCCGAAGTTCCCTCCTGCGCCAGCCCGCTGACCCGGATCGTTTTCAAAAAACCGCTGCTGTTCAACGCCAAGGCGGACAAATACAATTACTGCGATGAGCTGGATCCCTTCTATCTGGGTGCCAAGATCCGGATTGAGACCGGCAAGCTTCCCGCGAATGCGATCATGGAATCCGAACTCGGCGGAAGCAGGTCGTATCCCCACGGGAAAGGCGACTTCATCGTCATCCAGGAATATGAATATGGCGTCCATAACGGAATCCTGCTCCGCCTCGAGAATGAAGATTACAATTGGTTCACGGAGAGCAGTGCCGATATCATGTCCCACTTCCATCGGTGTTCGAACCTGAGCGATCTGATCGTCGTACGCAACATCCTCGCCGCGAACCCGGCTTTCCTTTCCACGATGAGCACGATGGGGATGGCCAGCTGGGATAACAAATTCATGGTCCATCCGTTCGTCTCGAACGAGTTCTACCGCTGGCACCTGAAGGACGGCGGCGGCGTGGAGCAGCTGTGCGTCTTTAACTGGTATTACAAAGAAGCGCTTTTGTACCATTTCTACCCTTACGAATGGAAGGGAAAAATGGTCGTCGTCATTAACCACGAGAGAAACGTCAATGAGAACAAAACTGATTAGCATCCATATTGTCTGGGCCCTGCTTCCGCTTCTTTTTGGCTGTAACCCGCACCAGCCGGAGAATCCCCTGCCGGAGCCGGATACCACGGTCCTGTCCGTCACCCTGGAGGTGGCCAATGAAAACTATACCCAGACCACCGTCCTGGACGGCATCGGCGATACGCAGATCGACGAGATTACAGGCCAGCCGGAGTGGGTGACTTCCCTTGTGCGCGAGGAAGAGCTGTATGGCGGCAGCCCTGTGCTGGATGTGACGGTCACGTCAGACAGTAAGCTGAACCGGAACCGTTCGGCTGACATCGTGCTGAAGATGACCAGCGGTGCGACGGTCAACCTGGCGCTCAGCCAGCGCCCCGGTCTTCCGGATTTTTCGGGTGTCTTCGGTGGCCAGTCCTATTCGGTCAACAAGGCTTTCGAGGAAGACTGGTCCTCGCAGGACACGCTGGTCGTGATCAATTCCGTCGTTTACATCAATGACGTCCTCGAAGTCAGATCCCAGACGGTGCCCCTTCCCTGGAACTTCACCGATCCCGGCGTGCAGCAGCACCTTCCCGATGAGGAACTGCAGCGGATGATGAAGAATAAGGAGGATTGGGCGCTGGTCTTCAACACCACCGGCATCAAGACCACCGCGGGCGCCAACCTGAACTACTTCGGCCTGTTCAACCGCATCACGCATACGCTGCGCGTGTTCTACTACTGGCCCGAGGACCTGATCCCGCCCTCCGGCGCCAACGACCATCTCTGGCATATCACCTTCAAAGGCAAGCAGAGCGAGTACAATGCAACGCAGTTCGCCGTCCCGATGAAGCACACGTTTGAAGGCAATGATGCCTACGTGTTCCAGCAGTATGCGAACACCTATTACACCACCGCCCTGACGGATGAGATGGGCAAGGACAACAAGTACATCGTCGTCCCTTCTCCCGGCTGGTGGGCCTTCGATATGGATATGTCAGCGATGCGGTCGCAGTCCTTCTTCGACGATTATGAGAAGATTACCATCGGGATGGATCTCTTCGACGTCCAGAGCATCGTGATGTCCTCCATCCTGGAGGGCACGATCAAGGGCGATCTCACGGGAGATATGAACCTGGACGCCCTGATCCCGTCTTCCGCCAACGCTGCGGGAAAGATTATCCCGAGCCTGACGGGGCCGATTTCCAGCGCCCTGTCCAATACCTACCTGCTGAGCGGCTACACAGAGGCAATCAATCCCTGGGCCCTGCTCCCCGTCGGTGTCGGCTGCGCCCTCAGCATTTTCGGAAATTTGTCCCAGGAGTTCTTCACGAATGACATTAGTGATCCGGAAGCGGCACGCGAGGCTCTGGGCGACCTCAACGCAAAGGTGGATCTCTCGATGAGTGGCCTGATCTCCTCCACGGGAACCATCAAGGCCCAGCGTTCCCACAATGTCCCCTCCCTGACGCTTCCGATCGGTTATCTGTCCCAAATCCGGAACAACAAGGCCTTCCAGATGGGCAAGGGTATCTGGAATATCGAGAATGACCCTGTGGTATATGTGGTCAAGGATGCATTTTGGGCCAACAAGACCCAGCTGACCTATTACAGCCGGAGCCAGCAGAGCTGGTACAGGCAGGGCAACGAGGTGGCGGAGTATGACGTTTCCGCTTCTCCGTCCCAACTGGGCCTGCGCGTCATTTCCTTCTTCGACCCGACTTCCCTCGGGGATGTCATTATCAACGAAGATGTGTTCGGAGACATCTCCAACGTGTCCGTCGCGGCCAGCTACGGCGTCTATCCCAGCGGCGCTCCGGGTAATACCGACGGCTTCCGGGATGCGGCCGGGCTTGGTTATGAGCCGATGAGCATCGCTACGGACAAGAAGGATGGAAAAGCGTCCACGGGCGAAGTGGCCGGTGCGGCCAAGCTGCCTTTCAAGATCTTCAAGGATCCGTATACCAGGGATTTCTTCCAGCTGAAGATAGCTGAAGAGGAGAAGGAGGCGGCGGCCGATGTGATGGGCGTCCGGCTCAGCAGCCAGGGCCTGAATGACAATTACGAGCGCCGCTATTACGGCTCATCCCTCTTCTATAAGAATCCGGATGCGTCTTCCTCCACGGTGGACGTGGTCCAGTATGTGGCGGATCCCCAGATATTTGTGCCTTTCAACGAGGAGAGACGCGTCATTACCGATCCGGATCTTCCGGATATGGTGGTTACCGTGCAGCTTCGCGTGGAGAGCCAGGCATCGGGAGAGGCCGAACCCGGCATCAAGATCTACAAGCTTCGCTACGTCCCCAGGATCGAGTACATCGATGCCGCCGACGTACCTGCCATCTACGAAAAGATTGCGGCCAAGACCAACGGAGGCATGTCCGCCGGGGTGAACTACCTGACGCTGGAACAGCACAAGGGCCTCGTCAAAGCCTACTCCGACGAAATCGCCCGCCAGCTTTCCAAGTAAGGGTCAGTTCCGGATTTCGACGCCGCCGAAGCCGACTTTGCCGGTGAGGAGGAGCATCGGGGTGCCGGTCGCGGTCTTGTCGCGGCGGTTGTCCGTGACGCCGCCGAAGCCGCTGTTGACGGCGACCCTGACGGCGAGGCCTTCCGGGACGATGATGGTCACGCCGCTGAAGCCGACGTTGAGGTCGATGAACGCGTCCTCGGCGATTTCGGCGCCGTACAGGTCCAGCGTGAGGCCGCCGAAGGACGACTGCACGTCGGCGCCTTCGAACTTCTGGCCGGCAAAGGACAGGCACTGTTTCCCGAAGGAATAATCAATGCAATGGATGTCCTTCCCGTCCCGGGAGACGGTCTTCAGGTCACTCACTTCGCAGTGGTTGCCCCAGGTCTTGAACAGCAGGAGGCGCACGCCGAATCCGACGACCAGCAGCGCCAGCGCAATCTGCCACATCATATCCCAGGTAATCACGCCCCGGGCCGCCAGCAGGAGCAGCACGCCCACGCCGATGCCGATGCAGGAGCCCACCTTGTCCTTGTCCGTAAACAGCCCGTACAGGCAGGGCACGATCACGAACAGTGCCCACCACCCCTGGGTGGAGCAGTTGATGTTCACCACGCCCGCAATATTCAGAATCCACAGCACGCCGGCCGCAATCAGCGCCAGCCCCAGAATCATCTTGAAAGCCTGTTTCATACTCTTGCAATCTTTTAGGACTCCAAAGATAAGAAAGAAATGCCATTAACAAAGTAGCATTTCTGCGTCTTTCTTTGCGATTTGGTCGAATGTTCGGAGGCTAGGTGCCAAGGAAAGGATTATTTCAGTAAATTTACGGATACTCTGGACCAGATTATCAGGGAAGTATGGGAAAGAAGTACCGTAAACCGTTATTATTCTGCCTCTTGGGCCTGGTCGTCGGCTTCGGGCTGGCGCTGTTGTCGAACTATTTCTATGACAAGAGTTCGACCAATGAGTCCTGTATGGCCTGCCATTTCCATCCGGATGCGGCCGACAGCTGGAAGCAGTCCCACCATTACAACAATCCCAGCGGCACGAAGACCGACTGCGTCGCGTGCCACCTCCCGCCGGAAGGAACTTTCGCCCATTTCACGGCGAAGGCCAGGACCGGTATGAAGGATGTCTGGTCCGCGATGACCAAGAAGAAGGAGGACATCGACTGGGAATCCAAGAAGGAACTTGAGTACGCGACCCGGATCGTCTATAACGCCTCCTGCCTGGAGTGCCACGTAAACCTGTATCCGACCGGCATCAGCGACGAGGGCATCGTCGCGCATCTCTACTACGACGAGAATGCGAAGAAGCTGGACCTGCAGTGCATCAGCTGCCACCTCGACGCCGGCCACTTCAACCCGAACTACAGCCATTCGAAGATGACGGGCGTCCCCGTCAGCACCGCGAATGCCGAGATTTACACTTCGCTTCCGGAAGTGACTTCCTTCGAGAACTTCACGGAAACGGTTCCGGGGACTTCTGCGGCCATCCGTATGGTCGCCGTTCCGGGCGGCAAATTCACGATCGGCAGCCCGGAGAGCGAAAAGAACCGCGCCGCCAACGAAGGCCCGCAGAAGCAGATCGAAGTCTCGCCGTTCTTTATGAGCGAGGTCGAGATTACCTGGGACCAGTACTGGGCCTTCTACGGCGAGACGATGTCGGAAGGCCGGATCGATCCGGATGTCGTGCGCGCCCACAACGCGCGCCCGGACATCGACGCCGTCTCCGGCCCGACCCCGCCGTTCGGCAATCCGGACCAGGGTTGGGGCATGGGCGACCGTCCGGCGCTGACGATGACCCATTACGCCGCGGAGACCTTCTGCCGCTGGCTCTCGCTGCGGACGGGACGCAACTACCGCCTCCCGACCGAGGCGGAATGGGAGTACGCGGCCCGCGGCGGCAGCGACGGCCCGTATTTCTTCGACGGCAACCCGAAGAAGTTCGCGAAGGACACGACCGTGATCGGCGGCTATGTCATTTATTCCCTGAACAGCAAGAACCGGACGCAGGAGCCTTCGAAGGTGAAGGCGAATCCGTTCGGCCTGAAGAATATGCTCGGCAACGTGATGGAGTACTGCTCCGACTGGTATGCGGAGGACGCGTACGCACAGCTGCGTGACGGGGAGAAGGACCCGCAGGGTCCGGCGACCGGCACGGAGCACGTGGTCCGCGGCGGCTTCTACGCCGACGCGGCCGGCCGTGTCCGCAGCGCCTCCCGCGACCACACCCGCCACGACGACTGGCTCCGCACCGATCCCCAGATCCCGAAGAGCATCTGGTGGTACTCGGACGTGAAGGGCATCGGCTTCCGCGTCGTCTGCGACGTTCCTGAAGGGATTGACACCAATTAAACTACTAATAACCAAATAATTGCATTATGGAAGAAAACAAAATCAACAGGAGGGAGTTCTTGTCGAAATCGGCAGTACTCGGCATGACGGGTATCGTTGGCACTTCCGCCCTGCTTTCCGCGTGTGCCAAGAAGGACCAGCTGATCCCGCTGCGTCCGAAGGGTGAATACTATGTTCCGGAACTGCCGGACAAGGCCATCGACGGCAAGGAGCTGAAGGTGGGTCTCATCGGCTGCGGCGGACGTGGCTCCGGCGCCATCGTGAACCTCCTCAATGCCGCGGACGGCATCAAGGTCGTCGCCCTCGGCGATACCTTCCCCGACAGGCTCGCCAACGTGCGCAACAACCTGAAAGAGAAATATAACCAGGATGTCCCGGATGACAAGTGCTTCATCGGTCTGGATGCCTACAAGAAGGTCATCGACGCCGGCATCGACATGGTGATCCTGACGACTCCGCCGGTCTTCCGTCCGGAGCACTTCGCCTATGCGACGCAGAAGGGTGTCCATTCCTTCCTCGAGAAGCCGATCGCCGTGGATCCGAAGGGCTACCGCAGCATCATCGCGACCGCGAAGCAGGCCCAGGCCAAGGGCCTCTGCGTCGTGACCGGTACCCAGCGCCACCACCAGCGCCCGTACGTCGAAGCCTTCCAGAAGATCCAGGAAGGTTACATCGGCGAAATCACCGGCGGCAACGTCTACTGGAACCAGGGCATGCTCTGGTACCGTGAGCGCCAGAAGGGCTGGAGCGACGGCGAATGGATGATCCGCGACTGGGTCAACTGGAAGTGGCTCTCCGGCGACCACATCGTCGAGCAGCACGTCCACAACATCGACGTCTTCCTCTGGATGCTCGGC
>LUZF01000041.1 GCA_001602865.1 Bacteroidales bacterium Bact_14 | reverse complement strand
GGTCGCGAACCGCCACGCGGCGCTGGCCGGCTTCGCCGCCGCCCACGACGCCGTCGTGTTCGTCGCCGGCCGCGCCAGCTCGAACGGCCGCGTCCTCTGCGCGCTCTGCCGCTCCGTGAATCCCCGGACCTGGCAGGTCAGCGCGCCGGAGGAGATCGACCCGGCGTGGTTCGCCGACGGTGACAGCGTCGGCGTCTGCGGCGCGACTTCGACCCCGAAATGGCTGCTGGAACGCACCGCTGCGCGCATTGCGGCCTTCTAAGTATTGCATTATCGGGGACAAATGCTTATTTTTGCCCGGATTGAGTAAACACTAAAAACAGAGATATTTTTATGGCAACAACAGCTGATTTCAAGAACGGACTTTATCTGAAGTACAACGACAAGCCGTGGTGATCGTATGGTTCCAGCATGTGAAACCGGGCAAGGGTCCCGCCTTCGTGAAGACCAAGCTCCGCAACCTGGAGAACGGCCGCATCCTCGAGAATACCTTCACCGCCGGTGCGAGGATCGAGACCATCGAAGTCGAGCGCCGTCCCTACCAGTTCCTCTATGCCGAGGACGACGGTTTCAACTTCATGCACGAGGAGACCTACGAGCAGATCAAGCTCGGCAAGGACGTCGTCGAGAATTCCGACCTGATGAAGGAAGGCCAGCACGTCGAAATGATGTTCGTGACCGGCGAGGAAGAGCGCTGCCTGACCTGCGAGCTTCCGACCTACGTGACCCTCGAGGTGACCTACGCCGAGCCGGCCGTCAAGGGCAACACCGCTTCGACCTCCGCCCTCAAGGAAGTGACCCTCGAGACCGGTGCGAAGATTATGGTTCCGCTGTTCATCCAGCAGGGAGAAAAGATCACGGTCAACACGACGGACCGTTCCTACGGCCAGCGCGTCTAGTTACTGCCGGTCGATCTTGAGCTGCTGTATCTTGTAGCTCTCCCCGTCGTAATTGACGAAAATTGTTACAATGAAACGCTCTCCGCCCGCTACCAGGGTGCCGAGAGCGTATTTCATATTTACCTTGCTGGCGGTGTGGGAGATGTCGAAGGACCGGGGCGTGTGGGCGTCGAAGAAGGCCTTGAGAATCTGTTTCGCCTGGGTCTTGCTGGAGTTGTTGGAGGAGGAGAGGATGGAGATCTCCAGGTTGTCGGCGAACCACGCCGAGAGGTTGTCCACGTTGCCGGTGGCGATGTACTTGGAAATGGGAATGAAGACATCGTAGCTCTTGTTCTGGGCGGAGAGGCCGGTCACGAGGAGCAGGGCGGCAAACAGGATGGAAATCTTTCTCATCAGTTTCATAAGCAGGACAATCCTTTGCAAATACCGAGCCATCTGGTTATCTTTGCGTAGATGAAAGTAACGTTGCTCTGTGTCGGAAAGACGGATGTGCCGTGGGTACGGGACGGGTTGGAGTTGTATGCCTCCCGGCTGGGGCATTATGTGCCCTTTTCCGTCGTGGAACTGCCGGCGCTGAAGAATGTGGGCTCGCTGACGCGGGAGCAGGTGAAGGAGAAGGAAGGGGAGATGGTCCTGCGGGGGCTGAAGCCCTCCGATTGCGTGATCCTGCTGGATGAACGGGGGAAGGAGTACCGCTCCGTGGAATTCGCCTCCCGGCTCCAGGAACTGCTCTCCCGGAGCGGGAGGGACCTGGTTTTCGTGATCGGCGGCGCCTATGGTTTCAGTGACGCCGTGTACGCGCGTGGGGAGATGATGATGTCCCTGTCGCGGATGACTTTTTCCCACCAGATGGTGAGAACGATTTTTGCAGAGCAGCTGTATCGCGCTTTTACCATCCTGAAAGGAGAACCTTACCACCACGAATGAACCGGAAACTGCTCGCTTGGATTTGCCTGGGTATCAGCATCCTGCTGTTTGCCTGCACGCTGACGCTGACGACGGCGCCGGGCGATCCCGCGGGTGCGGCCGCACGGATGGGGAGGCGCATCGACAAGCGCATGACCCAGCTGGACGGCTACGTCGCTGAAGCGCTGGCACAGGACCCTCGGGAGTGGATGAAGCTGGACCGGCTGCCGCCGGATATGGTCGTGTACCGCTACCGCAACGATTCGCTGCAGTCCTGGTGCCACCAGTTCCCGGTCGTCAACGACGACATCGGCTCGCGCGTGGTCTTCCAGCGCCTGACGAGCCTGCGCTCCGACCTGATTTCGCCGCTGTCGTTCGTGACCGACGAGGTCTCCTATATGAACCTGGGGACGAAGTGGTACCTCGTGAAGTCCGTTTCGGAGGGGATGTGCCGGGTCATCGCCGGCCTGGAGATTCCCGATACGGCGGGGGACCGCTTCTCGGTGGTGCCGCTTTCGACCAGCGGCGGCGTGGACGTCCGGGTCGGGGGAGTGCCGCAGTTCAAGCTGATCAATGAGTCGCTGGGCAATTCCGCGAAGGCCGACGCCTACCTGGTCCTGTTCGCGTATTTTTTCTTCCTGCTCGCGACCTGCATCTATTTCGCGCAGAAGAAGTCGCTGCGCCGCTATGTGCTCACGCTGGGAGCGAACCTCGCGGCGCTGCTCGCCGCCTACTTCTGGGGGCGCACGCTGCAGAACGACGTGCGCATCTTCTCGCCGCTGGTGTATGCCGACGGGCAGGTATTCTACTCGCTGGGCGCGGTACTCCTCATCAATTTCGCCATCACCCTGTCGGTTGTGCTGACCTATATGGCCCGCCGGGGACTGTACCGCTACATCCGCCAGGACCGCAGCGGGCGCCGGAAGAAGCTCTATTCGGCGCTGGCCATCCTCTGCATCGCCGGCATCCTCTTCTACACGCAGTTCCTCTTCCGCAGCATCATCCGCAACTCCGGCATCGTGCTGGAGCTCTACAAGCTCAGCGAACTGTCCCTCTACACCGCCGCCGTGTACGGCTCGTTCCTCCTGCTGCTGACGACCATCGTCTTCCTCATCCAGATGCTCTGGCAGGATTATTCCACCTTCGGGCGCGTCCTGTTCTCGGGCCTCGCGGCACTGTATCTGGTGGCCCTGTCGGGGACGTTCGGCCTGCGCAAGGAGCAGGGCCGCGTCAGCGTCTGGGCGAATATGCTCTCGATCGAGCGGGACATCGCCCTGGAGCTCGAACTGCGCTCGATGGAGAACGACATCGCCTCCGATCTTGTGATCTCGGCGCTGTCCGCCCTCCCGAACGGCGGCTACGCCATCCTGAACCGCCTGACGGAGAACTATCTGTACCAGCATACCCAGAATTACGACATCAGCGTGATGGTCATCGGGAACGGCTACAGCACCCCCGCGGCCGTCAACTATTTCAATGAGCGCGTGCGCGCGGGGACGCCGATCTTCGACGATTCCCGTTTCCTGTATTCGGTGGGCGGCAACGGCCAGATCCGATACACGGGCGTGTTCATCTATTACCTGGAGGACTTCGGCGCGGCCCGCGTGCTGGTCGGCATCGAGCCGAAGAGCAACCAGGACAAGAAGGGCTACGCGAGCCTGCTGGGCATCGCGGCCCCCGGCCAGATCCTGATCCCGTCGAAGTATGACTTCGCGAAGTATATGGACGGGGAGCTGATGGCTTACCGCGGCTCCTACGCCTATCCGACGGTGATGGACGAGCTGTTCAGCCGTGCGGCGCGCTCCCGCGGCGTCAACCACCTGATCGCCGACGGCTACGCCCATTTCATCTACCAGGTCTCCGAGGACGAATCCGTCGTGCTTTCCCGCAAGAAGGTGTCGATGTTCAGCTATTTCATCGCCTTCGCCTCCCTCGCGCTCATCTTCTACCTGCTGCTCCTGCTCATCCTGCCGCGGCGCACGCGCACCCGGACCCCGGGAAAGAACTACTATATGGCCCGCGTGACCTACATCATCACCTTCTCGCTGGTCACGACGCTGATCGCGATGGCCATCGTGAGCGTCCTGTACGTGTACCGGAGGAACGACTCGAATATGACGCTGATGATGTCCGACAAGATCAATTCGATCCAGGCGCTGATGAACAACTACTGTACGGACGTGGCCTTGGACCGGGACCTCCAGACGTCGGAATTCAACAATTCCCTGCAGTTCGCGAGCGATGTCAACGGAGCGGACATCTCCATCTACTCGACCGCCGGCAGCCTCATCGCGACGACGAACCGCGACGTCTTCGAGCGGATGCTCCTCGGCACGCGCGTGAACGAGGACGCCTACGAGAAGATCATCTACGAAAACAAGCGTTTCTACATCCACCGTGAGGAGCTCTCCGGCCAGCGCTATTTCGCCCTCTACGCGCCCGTCTTCAACGGGAACGGCAAGATGGTCGCAATCTTGTGCTCCCCGTATGTGGATGAAAACTACGACTTTATGATGGAGGCGGTGCGCCACTCCGTGTCCATCATCACCATCTTCCTCATCCTCCTGCTGCTCGCGCGTTTCCTCGTCGGCAACATCGTCGAGCGTATGTTCAAGCCCCTCAGCGAGATGGGCAAGAAGATGGTGGCCGCGAACGTGGAGGACCTGGAGTACATCGAATACGACAACGAGGACGAGATCACCTCGCTCGTGAAGGCCTACAACCGCATGGTCCACGACCTCTCGGAGAGCACCCGCCAGCTGGCGCAGGCGGAGCGCGACAAGGCCTGGTCCGCGATGGCCCGCCAGGTGGCCCACGAGATCAAGAATCCGCTGACGCCGATGAAGCTCCAGCTCCAGCGCATCATCCGCCTCAAGGAGCGCAACGCCCCGAACTGGGAGGAGAAATTCGACGAGGTCGCGAAGATCGTGCTCGACCACATCGACATCCTCACGGACACGGCGAACGAGTTCTCGACCTTCGCCAAACTCTACACGGAAGAGCCCACGCTCATCGACGTCGACGCCCTCCTTCAGGAGGAAATCGCGATGTTCGACAACCGCGAGAACATCCAGTTCCGCTATATGGGCCTCCCGGGCGTGACCGTGATGGGCCCGAAGCCGCAGCTCATCCGCGTCTTCGTGAACCTCATCGGCAACGCCGTCCAGGCCATCGGCGACGCTCCGGACGGCCAGATCCTCGTCTCGCTGCGCAAATCGCAGCGCGAAGGCTTCTTCGATATCGTCTTTGAAGACAACGGCCCCGGCGTGGCCCCGGAGAACGTTTCCAAGCTCTTTACCCCGAACTTCACCACCAAGAGCGGCGGCACCGGCCTCGGCCTCGCCATCTGCCGCAGCATCCTCGAGCGCTGCAAGGCCACCATCGCCTACTCCCGCTCCTTCTCGCTTGGCGGCGCCTGCTTCACGATTTCTTTCCCGGAAAAGTAATCGTGAAGCCTCCATCTCAACCCTCTGTCGCTGCGCGACATCCTCCTAACAGGGGGTGTAGGGGGTTAGGATGGTGGAGTCCGGATCTATATTCGCGAGAAGTTTACTTCGCGCGGATGTAGATTTGGACGGGGCAGCCGGTCAGGTTGAAGTGGGCGCGGAGCTTGTTTTCGAGGAAGCGCTTGTAGGGGTCCTTCACGTACTGGGGGAGGTTGCAGAAGAAGGCGAAGGCCGGGAAGCGGGTCGGGAGCTGCGTCACATACTTGATTTTCACGTATTTGCCTTTCCAGGCCGGCGGCGGGTAATCCTCGATTTCCGGGAGCATGGCCTCGTTGAGGCGGGCGGTCGGGATGCGGGTCTTGTAGTTTTCCGCAACCTGGGCGACGGCGTTGAGGACATCCATGATGCGCTGCATCTTCACGACGGAGGTGAAGATGATGGGAATGTCGTTGAAGGGGGCGATGCGCGCGCGGAGGGCGGCCTCGTAGTCGCGGAGGGTGTTGTTGTCCTTGAGGAAGAGGTCCCATTTGTTGACCACCAGGACGCAGCCCTTGCGGTTGCGCTGGATGATGTTGAAAATGGCCATGTCCTGCGCCTCCATGCCGGAGGTCGCGTCGATCATCAGGACGCAGATGTCGGAGTTCTCGATGGCGCGGATGGAGCGCATCACGGAGTAGAATTCCAGGTCTTCGCTGACCTTGGATTTCTTGCGCATGCCGGCGGTGTCGACGAGCATGAACTCGTGGCCGAACTTGTTGTAATAGGTCGAGATGCTGTCGCGGGTCGTGCCGGCGACGGGGGTCACGATGTTGCGCTCCTCACCGAGGAGGGCGTTCGTGAGGGAGGACTTGCCGACGTTCGGCTTGCCGACGATGGCGATGTGGGGGAGGTCCGGGCGGTCCTGGGGGAGCGGGGCGGCGTCTTCGGGGAGCAGGCGCACGACCTCGTCGAGGAGGTCGCCGGTCCCGCTGCCGTTCGCCGCGGAGATGCTCCAGACTTCGCCGAGCCCGAGGCCGTAGAACTGGTAGGCGTCGTACATCTTCTCGCCGGAGTCGACCTTGTTGACGCAGAGGACGACGGGTTTCTTGGAGCGGCGGAGGATGTCGGCGATCTCGGCGTCATAGTCGGTTACGCCGGTCGCGGCTTCCACCATAAAAAGCACGACATCGGACTCGTCGATGGCGATCCGGACCTGGTCGCGGATCGCGGTCTCGAAGACGTCTTCCGAATTCGTGGTGTAGCCGCCGGTGTCCACGACCGAGAATTCCCGGCCGCACCATTCGCATTTGCCGTAATGGCGGTCGCGGGTTACGCCAGCCGTATCGTCCACGATGGCTTTCCGCATCCCGACGAGGCGGTTGAAAAGGGTCGATTTCCCGACATTCGGTCTTCCGACAATCGCTACCAGTGACATTGTTCTTGTTCTTTAGTATTCAGTTTGCAGTCCTTGCAGGCTTCGGAGCGTTTTCCTTCGCAGGTGATGCCCCGTTTCTTCATTTCTTCGTTGGAGCCGACCTCGTACTCCGGGAACTTGCCGTCCTTGCGGAAGAGGATGTTGAAAGACATCCCGGCGACGGCAAGGGCGAGCACCGCGAGCGCGAGGAGGAACACTTTCATCGCCTAGAAAATGAATTCCGTGCTGATCGGCTCGTAGTAGTAGACCTTGCGGATGATGCTGGCGAAGACGCCGGCCATCGAGATGACCGTGATCTTCGAGGCGTCCTGGTCCGGGCGCGGGCGGAGCGGAATCGTGTCGGTGATGAGGACTTCCTTCAGGGCGGAGTTCGCGATGTTCTCGAGGGCCCTGCCGGAGAGGATTCCGTGGGTCGCGCAGGCGCGTACGCTCGCCGCTCCCTTCTCCATCAGCACGTCGGCGGCCTTGCAGAGCGTGCCGGCGGTATCGATCATATCGTCCACGATGATGATGTTGCGGCCTTCGATTTCGCCGATGGCCGTGATCGAGGAGACGACGTTCGCTTTCTCGCGGGACTTGTGGCAGATCACGACCGGGCAGCGGAGGTCCTTCGCATAGGCGTTCGCGCGTTTGGCACCGCCCATGTCGGGCGCGGCGATCGAGAGGTTCTCGATGCCCATTTCCCGGATGTAGGGGATGAAGACCTTGCTGGCGTAGACGTGGTCCACGGGGATGTCGAAGAAGCCCTGGATCTGGTCGGCGTGGAGGTCGCAGGTCATGATGCGGTCCGCACCGGCGGCGCGCAGCAGGTTGGCGACGAGTTTCGCGCCGATCGAGACGCGCGGGCGGTCCTTGCGGTCCTGGCGGGCCCAGCCGAAGTAGGGCATCACGGCGATGACCTTGTCGGCGGAGGCGCGCTTCGCGGCGTCGATCATCAGGAGGAGTTCCATCAGGTTGTCTGCCGGCGGGAAGGTGGACTGGACGACGAAGACGGTCGCGCCGCGGACGCTCTCCGTGAAGGCGGGCTGGAACTCGCCGTCGCTGAAGCGGGACAGTTCCGAGAGTCCGAGCCGGTACTCCGGTTCGGAGGCGTTGCGGATGTTGTTGACTGCGTCGATGACCCTGAGGGCGAAATCCCGGGATGCGCTGCAGGAGAACAGGGCGATTCTGTGTTCTTTGTTCATGGTTGCAAGGATGCTAATATTTGGTCTATATAGTTGAGTATCTCTTCTTTTCCTTCGCCGGTCGCGGCGGAACTCAGGAACATCGGCGGGAGCTCTTCCCAGGACTCCGAGAGCTGCGCGCAGTCGCGCTCGACCTGGTTGCGGACGGCGGTCGCGCCCTGCTTGTCGGATTTCGTGAAGATGATGGCGAAGGGGATGCCGTTTTCGCCGAGCTCGCCGAGGAACTCCAGGTCGTTCTTCCCGAGGTCGTGGCGCGAGTCGATCAGCACGAAAAGCAGGACCATTTCTTCAGAGCGGTAGATGTAGTCCCGGATCATCGCGGAGAGCTGCTCGCGGGCCTTCTGGGACATCTTCGCGTAGCCGTATCCCGGGAGGTCCACCAGGTACCATTTTCCATTGATCAGGAAGTGGTTGACGACCTTCGTCTTTCCGGGCGTGGAGGAAGTCATCGCAAGCTTGCGGTTGCCGCAGAGCATATTGATGAGGGAGGATTTTCCGACGTTGGAGCGGCCGATGAACGCAAACTCGGGCAGTTTCTGTCCGGGTTTCTTTCCGACGGTGGTGCTGCTGCCCGCAAAACGGGCGTCCGTGATCTTCATAGCGCTCCTGAATTCGGGATACAAAGATACGAAAATTTACGCTTTTTTCCGTACATTTGTAAAGATACCGAACGCATTTTATGGAAAGGGATTTTGTCGATCTTCTCACGCTCCAGCAGGAGATGAAATCCGGGCTGGAGGACCTTTTCCCGGACCGCGTCTGGGTCAAGGCGGAAATCGCGTCCGTCAGCGTCAAATCGAACGGCCATTGCTATATGGACCTTTGCCAGAACGGCCCCCGGGGCGCGGTGGCGAAGGCCAAGGCCGTCATCTGGCGCTCCCGCTACCTCGTGATCGCCGCCGCCTTTCAGGAAGCGACAGGCTCCCTGTTCGCCCAGGGCATGTCGGTGCTCCTGCGGGTCCAGGTGACCTACAGCGAGCTCTATGGACTTACCCTTTCGGTCGACGAGGTCGAGCCGGAATTCACCCTCGGCGAGATGGAGCTGGAGCGTCGCCGCACGGTCGCGCGCCTGCAGGAGGAGGGGATGATGGACCGCCAGAAGGAGCTGACGCTCGCGCCGCTCCCGTATGCGCTGGCCGTCGTCTCCGCCGCGGACGCCGCCGGCTACGGCGACTTCCGCCGCCACCTCCTCGAGAACGAGTACGGCTTCGCCTACCGTGTGGACCTGTTCGAAGCGACGATGCAGGGCGTGACGGCCCCGGCCTCGATCATCGAGGCGCTCGAAGCGGTCGAGACCGCCGACGTGCGCTACGACGCCGTGCTGATCCTGCGCGGCGGCGGCTCGGCGATGGACCTCGCCTGCTTCGACGACTACGCCCTGGCCCTCGCGATCGCGCAGCTGCCGGTGCCGGTCTTCACCGCGATCGGCCACGACCGCGACTACCACGTCGCGGATATGGTGGCCTTCCGCTTCGTGAAGACGCCGACGGCCCTCGCGGACGAGTTCCTCGACTGCTACGCCGCCGAGGACGCCCGCCTCGAGTCCTTCGGCGCGCGCCTGCGCCTCGCGTTCAATGCCAAGATATCCCAGATGGAATCCCGCGTGGAGCTGCTCCTGGCCCGGATCAAGGCGGCGGATCCGCGCGGCATCCTGGAGCGCGGCTACACCCTTGCGACCGACGCGCGCGGCGTCGTCCTGAAGTCCGCCGCCGGCCTCGCGCCGGGCGACAGGCTCCGCGTGATGTTCAAGGACGGAACCTTAAACTGCAGTGTGGATGGAAAAGTTTGATTACGGCGCCGCGGTCCGGCGCCTGGAGGAAATCGCAAAGACCGTCGAGGATCCCGCGACGGGCATCGACGACATCGACAAATACATCAAGGAAGCCGGCGAGCTCTCGGAGCGCTGCCGCCGTTACCTGCGTGAATCCCGCGAAAAAATCCAACAGCCATGAAAAAGATATACGAGACCGACCCCTGGCTCGAGCCGTACAAGGGGGTCATCGATGAGCGCCACCGCCAGATTGCCGAGACGCGCGCCCATATCGCCGGCCGCGGCCGCCTCGCCGATGCGGTCAACAACCACATCTACTACGGCCTCCACCGCACCTCCGACGGGAACTGGATCTTCCGCGAGTACGCCCCGAACGCGACCCGCGTCTGGCTCATCGGCGACTTCAACAACTGGAAGCGCACGGACGCCTACCTCCTCAAGCCCGTCGGCGAAGGCAACTGGGAGCTCACGGTCCCCGCGATGTTCCTCCACCACGGCGACCACTACAAGCTCTATATGGAGTGGCCCGGCGGGGCGGGGGAGCGCATCCCCGCCTATGTGACCCGCGCCGTCCAGGATCCCGAGACCAAGGCCTTCTGCGGCCNNCCCCGTACCGCTGGAAGCACGACCGCCCCGGCCCGCGCCCGAACCCCTTCATCTACGAATGCCACATCGGCATGAGCTCCGAGGAGGAGAAGGTCGCGAGCTTCGAAGACTTCCGCAAGACCGTCCTCCCGCGCGTCGCGAAGCTGGGCTATGACGTAATCCAGATCATGGCCCTCCAGGAGCACCCGTACTACGGCTCCTTCGGCTACCAGGTGGCCAATTTCTTCGCCCTGAGCTCCCGTTTCGGCACGCCCGAGGAGTTCAAGGCCCTGGTCGACGAAGCCCACGGCCTCGGCATCGCCGTGATTATGGACATCGTCCATTCCCACAGCGTCGAAAACGTCGCGGAAGGCCTGAGCGAGTTCGACGGGCGTGAGGACCTCTACTTCTTCTACGGCCCCCAGGGCCGCCACCCCGCCTGGGGCTCCCGCTGCTTCGACTACGGCAAGGACGCGACCCGTTACTTCCTCCTCTCCAACTGCAAGTTCTGGATGGAGGAATACAAGCTCGACGGCTTCCGCTTCGACGGCGTCACGAGCATGCTCTACTGGGACCACGGCCTCGGCAAGGACTTCGGCGACTATAAATACTACTTCGACGAAGGCGTGGACAAGGACGCCGTCATCTACCTCGCCCTGGCCAACATGCTGATCCGGGAAGTCTATCCTGACGCCATCACCATCGCCGAGGACGTCAGCGGCATGGCCGGCCTCGCCGCCCCGTACGAGGCGTACGGCGTCGGCTTCGGCTTCCGCATGGCGATGGGCGTCGCCGACCACTGGATCAAGTGGATCAAGGAGAAATCCGACGAGCAGTGGAGCGTCGGCGAAATCTGGTGGGAGCTGACGCGCAAGCGCGAGGACGAGAAGACCGTCGCCTACGCCGAGTGCCACGACCAGGCCCTCGTGGGCGACAAGACCATCATCTTCCGCCTGATGGACAAGGAGATGTACTTTGCGATGCAGAAAGGCTCGGAGAACCTGGTCATCGAGCGCGGCATCGCCCTCCACAAGATGATCCGCCTCGTCACGGCCGCGACCGCCGGCGACGGCTACCTCAACTTTATGGGCAATGAATTCGGCCATCCGGAGTGGATCGACTTCCCGCGCGAGGGGAACGGCTGGTCCTACAAATACGCCCGCCGGCAGTGGTCCCTGCCCGACAATCCGGACCTGCGCTACGGCGGCCTGGAGGCTTTTGACGCCGCGATGGTCCGGTACTTCCGCGCCAAGCGCATCCTGAGCGCCCCGCCGGAGATCATCTACGCCGACGAGGAAAAGAAAGTGTTGCTATTCAAGCGGAAAAGCCGTATCTTTGCGCTCAACTTCAACCCGGTCGGTTCGTTCGCCGATTACGCGTTCGACTGCCCTCCGGGGACGTATGAAGTGGTTCTTTCTTCGGACGAGAAGGAGTTCGGCGGTTTCGGCCGCGTCACGCGGGGCGAACGCCACGAGACCCTCGCGGACGGCAGACTGAGCGTCTATCTCCCGAGCCGTTGCGCTTTCGTGCTGGAGAAAAAGAGAAAATAAGGAACAAATGTTCTAGAGAAACATACCTATGGCATTTTTGAAATTCAACAAGTCCGAGCTGGTCAACCTCTCCTACTCCCTGAAGCGGGAAATCATCGCGGCCAACAAGGTGGGCTCCTACTGCAACACCTCCATCGTGGCCTGCAACACCCGCCGCTACCACGGCCTCCTGGCCGTGACCCTCGACCGGTTCGGAGGAGACAAGTATCTGCTCCTGAGCTCGCTGGACGAAACGCTCATCGTGGACGGCAAGCAGTTCAACCTCGGCATCCACTGCTACGGGGACATCTATGAGCCCCGCGGCCACAAATACGTGGTGGACTTCACCGCCGACTGCGTCCCGCAGATTACCTACAAGGTGGGCCAGATCGTCCTCCGCAAGAGCCTGCTCCTCGCCCCGGACAGCGACCAGATCCTCGTCCGCTACGAGCTGCTCCAGGCCCCTTCGAAGGTCTCCGTCCAGCTGAAGCCTTTCCTGGCGTTCCGCAACATCCACGCGCTGACCCGCCAGAACGACGTGGCCGACACGGCCGGCCGTCCGGTGGCCGGCGGCGCCTCCTTCCGGATGTACAGCGAATTCCCGGACCTGTACCTCCAGGTCAGCGGCAGCGGCTCGAAGTTCGTCGCCAACCCCTGCTGGTACAACAATGTGACTTATTCCGACGAGTACCGCCGCGGCTTCGACTGCCGCGAAGACCTGCTCGTCCCGGGCCGTTTCGAGCTCGCGATGAAGGAAGGCGACTCCGTCGTCTTCTCCGCGTCGCTCCACGAGGAGACCCCTTCCTCCCTGAAGGCGAAATTCACCCGCCTCGAGAAAGCGACCCCGCTGGTCCACGATATGCGTGAGCAGCTGCTCCGCTGGGCGGACATCTTCGTCTGCACCCACAACGGCCGCAAGAAAATCACCGCCGGCTTCTCCTGGCTCTACACGGGCCTCCTGCGCGAGACGCTGATGTGCCTGCCGGGCCTGGTGCTCTCCGGCAAGGGTGACGCCGCCGAGTTCGAGGAGATCCTCGACAACCTGATCGCCGACGAGCAGGAACGCCTGTTCCGCCGGACGACCCAGATCGAAGCGCCGCTGCGCCTGGCGACGGCCCTGCAGGCCTACCTGGACTTCGGCGCCGATCCCGCCGCCGTCTGGAAGAAGTACGGCGACTCGGTGAAGAAGGTGATCGAAAGCTATGCGCCGCAGCAGCGCGCCGAGGTGGCCCTACAGCCGAACGGCCTGCTCTGGGCCCAGAAGGAACGGACCGCGCTGACCTGGATGAACGCCTACATCGACGGATGGCCGGTCACGGAAAGGGCGGGCTACGAGGTCGAGACGAACGCGCTCTGGTACAACGCGCTCTGCTTCGCGCTCGAGATGGAAGCCGCCTGGGGCAAGAAGACCGGCAAATTCGTGAAGACCTGGACGCCGGTGCGCGACCTCGCGCGGGCGAGCTACCAGCCCCTCTTCTGGAACGAGGAGAACGGCTGCCTCGCCGACTATGTGGACAACGCCGGACAGCACCGCGAGATCCGTCCGAACCAGATCTACGCCCTCTGGGTCAAGTATTCCCCGATTGACGAGGAACTGGCTCCGTCGATCCTGCGCGTGATCGACAACGAGCTTGTGACCGCCCGCGGCATCCGTACCCTCTCGCCGCGCGACAACCGCTACAAGGGCGTGTACGAGGGCTCGCAGATCGAGCGTGACCTCGCCTACCACGGCGGCAGCGCCCGCCCGTGGCTCCTCGCCCCCTATGCGGAGGTCTGCTTCCGCGTGAAGGGCCCGTCTTTCCTGAAGAAGGCGGAATGGCTGGTGGAAGGCTTCCAGGAAGACCTGAACAAGCACGGCGTCGGCGCCTTCGCCGAGCTCTACGACGGCGATCCGCCGCACGAGCCCCACGGCGCGATTTCCTCCGCCCTGAGCACCTCCTGCCTGCTCGACATTTACCGTATGATGGAAAAAAACAAGTAACAGGATATGAAAGTATTAATGTTCGGCTGGGAGTTCCCTCCGCACATCGCGGGAGGTCTGGGAACCGCCTGCGAGGGCATCGTCAAGGGCCTGGCGCACAACGGCGTCGAGACCCTCTTCGTGATGCCTTCCGCGACCGGTGACGAGGACCAGAGCGCGACGACCATCATCAACGCCAGCGACGTGGCGGTCGACACCGCCCTGATGAACGAGACCGATTTCCTGGACAAGGTCCAGTACATCCACATCGGCTCGAACCTCGTCCCCTACGTGGATCCCGAGGAGTTCACCAACGTCGTTGAGGAAGAGCGTCTCCGCCAGGAGAAGGACTTCCGCATCTCCTACGGCCAGAAATACAAGTTCTCCGGCAAGTACGGCACGAACCTGATGGAGGAAGTCGCCCGCTACGCCCTCGTCGGCGGCACGATCGCCCTCCAGCACAAGCACGAATTCGACGTCATCCACGCCCACGACTGGCTGACCTATATGGCCGGCATCGCCGCGAAGCGGATGTCCGGCAAGCCGCTGGTCGTCCACGTCCACGCGACCTCCTTCGACCGCAGCTCCAACGAGAACATCGACACCCGCGTCTACGACATCGAACGCCGGGGTATGGAAGCCGCCGACAAGGTCATCGCCGTGAGCGACCTGACCCGCAACATCGTGATCAACAAGTACGGCATCTCCCCGGACAAGGTCGTGACGGTCCACAACGCCGTCGACTTCAGCGGCCGCGAGAACGTCTTCGTCGAGCGCGGCGTGCGCGACAAGGTCGTGACCTTCCTCGGCCGCATCACCTTCCAGAAGGGCCCCGAGTACTTCATCGAGGCCGCGGCGAAGGTCCTGAAGCGTACGAAGAACGTGCGCTTCGTGATGGCCGGCAGCGGTGATATGATGAACCGCTCCATCCGCCAGGTGGCCCGCCTGGGCATCTCCGACCGCTTCCACTTCACCGGCTTCCTCCGCGGCGCCGATGTCCAGAAGATGTTCGCCCTGTCGGATGTATACATCATGCCTTCCGTGTCCGAGCCGTTCGGCATCTCCCCGCTCGAGGCGATGCGGACCGGCGTCCCGTCGATCATCTCCCACCAGTCCGGCGCGTCCGAAGTCCTGAAATATGCCTTCAAGGTCAATTTCTGGGATGTGGATGCGATGGCGGACGACATTTACGCGCTGATCCAGTACCCGGCCCTCGCCTCCTTCGCCGAGAAGGAAGGCTTCGACGAGGTGAACCGCCTCAAGTGGAACAACGCGACCGCCAAGATGAAGCAGGTTTATGAATCGCTAATAAAATAAAAACGCCATATGAAAAAGAGTATCTGTCTGTATTTCCAGGTGCATCAGCCGACCAGACTCCGGTTGTACAGGTTTTTCGATATCGGGAAGGATTCGCACTACTACGATGACTTCGCGAACAGGACCATCTTGAAGCGCATCGCGCAGAAGTGCTACCTGCCGATGAACGAGCTGCTGCTCGAAGCCATCCGCCAGAACAAGGGACAGTTCAAGGTCGCCTTCTCGATCTCCGGTTCCGCGCTGGAGCAGTTCGAGCGCTATGCCCCGGAAGTCATCACCAGCTTCCGCCGCCTGGCCGACACCGGCTGCGTCGAGTTCCTCAGCGAGACCTACTACCATTCCCTGGCCTCCCTGGCCTCCCCGGCGGAGTTCCGCCACCAGGTCCTCAAGCACAAGGAGCACATCAAGGAGCTCTTCGGCGTGGACACGGTGACTTTCCGCAACACCGAGCTCATCTACTCCGACTCCATCGGTGCCCAGGTGCGTGAAATGGGCTTCAAGACGATGCTGACCGAGGGCGCGCGCCACATCATGGGCTGGCGCAGCCCCAACTATGTCTACACCGACGAGATCCAGCCGGACCTGAACCTCCTGCTGCGCAACTACGGCCTGAGCGACGACGTCGCCTTCCGCTTCTCCGAGAAGGGCTGGTCCGACTGGCCGCTGACCGCCGAGAAGTTCGTGGACTGGCTCGAGGCCGCGGAAGGGGACATCGTGAACCTGTTCATGGATTACGAGACCTTCGGCGAGCACCAGCCCCGCGAGACCGGCATCTTCGACTTCATGGCGGCGCTGCCGGAGCAGATCCTCCGCACCGGGAATATGGAGTTCGTGACCCCCGCCGAGGCGTCCGCCAAGCACAAGCCGGTGGCCGAACTCTCCGTCCCGGAGGCCATCTCCTGGGCCGACGAGGAGCGCGACGTGTCCGCCTGGCTCGGCAACGAGCTCCAGCAGGACGCGTACAACAAGGTCTACGGCCTGGTCGAGAAGCTTTCGCTCGTGGATGATCCGATGCTGTGGGCCGATTTCGGCCACCTGCAGGAGAGCGACCACCTCTACTATATGTGCACGAAGTACTTCTCCGACGGCGAGATCCACAAGCGCTTCAACCCGTACGACACCCCGTACGAGGCCTTTATCAACTATATGAATGTACTCAGCGACTTCATCATCCGCGTGAATGACGCTGTATCCCAGAAATAAACTGTATGGAATTTAACAAACTTGAAATCAACGCTCCCTCCTGGCAGAGCGTTATGGTAACCCGTCATCTCCCCGAAGCCCTTTCCGGGCTTGAAATCCTTTCAAAGAACCTCTGGTGGTGCTGGAACGACAGCGCGAAGGCACTCTTCAAAACCGTGGATCCCGAGGTCTGGCATACATCCGGCCACAACCCCCGCGCGGTCCTCGATACCGTCAGCATCAAGCGCTTCAACCAGCTCGCCGCTGACGCCTCCTTCCTCGCTGCGCTCGGGAAGGTAATGGCTGAATTCAACGCCTATATGTCCGAGAAGAAGAAGCGGAAGGAGCCGAGCGTCGGCTATTTCTGTATGGAATACGGCCTCGATACCTCCCTCCAGATCTACTCCGGCGGCCTCGGCATCCTCGCAGGCGACTACCTGAAGGAGACCAGCGATATGAACGTGAACCTCGTCGCGGTCGGCCTCCTCTACCGTTTCGGCTACTTCACCCAGGTGCTGACCGCCCAGGGCGACCAGGTGGCCAAGTACAACCCGCAGGACTTCCTGAAAATCCCGGCCGAGCCGGTGATGGACGCGGAAGGGAAGTGGCAGACCGTGAGCGTGACGTTCCCGGGCCGCACCCTGACCGCCCGCATCTGGAAAGTCGCCGTGGGCCGTACGGACCTCTACCTGCTCGACACGGACTTTGAAGCCAACATCGCGGAAGACCGCGAAATCACCTACCATCTCTACGGCGGCAACTGGGAAAACCGCCTGAAGCAGGAAGTGCTCCTCGGCATCGGCGGCATCCGCGCCCTGCGTGCCCTCGGGCTCAACCCGACCATCTACCATTGCAACGAAGGCCACGCCGCCCTGATTGGCCTGGAGCGTCTGCGTGAGTATGTCCAGAACGAAGGCCTGAGCTTCCGCGAAGCGCTGGAAGTCGTCCGCGCCTCCTCGCTCTTCACGACCCATACCCCGGTGCCCGCCGGCCACGACTCCTTCGATGACACCCTCCTCGGCCGCTACCTCGGCCAGTATCCCGACAGCCTCGGCATCACCTGGGAGGAAATGATGGGCCTCGGCAAGGTCAAGGCGACCGACACCTCCGAGAACTTCTCGATGAGCGTGCTCGCCGCGAACATCTCCGTCAACGTGAACGGCGTCTCAATGCTCCACGGCAAGGTCAGCAAGGACATCTTCGCCCGGATGTATCCGGGCTACCTGCCGGAAGAGCTCCACATCAGCTACGTGACCAACGGCGTCCACTATCCGACCTGGGCCGCCAAGGAATGGAAGCAGGTCCACGCCAAGGTCTTCGGCCCCGCATTCCAGACCCACCATTACGACAAGTCCTGCTTCGAGGGCATCTACAACGTATCCGACGAAGAGATCTGGAACACGCGCAAGCTCCTGAAAAGGAACCTGGTCAACACCATCAACGAGCGCCTCTCCAACCCGCAGATCGGAACGCACCTTTCCCCGGCCCAGACGGTCCGGATCTCCAAGAACCTCCGCGGCGACGTGCTCACGATCGGTTTCGCACGCCGTTTCGCGACCTACAAGCGCGCGACGCTGCTCTTCTCCGACCTCGACCGCCTCAACGCCATCGTCAACAACCCGGAGCGCCCGGTGCAGTTCATCTTCGCCGGCAAGGCCCATCCGGCCGACAAGGCGGGCCAGGACCTCATCCGCCGCATCGTCGAGATCTCCAAGATGGACCGCTTCATCGGCAAGATCGTCTTCGTCCCCGGCTATGACATCACCCTTGCGAAGCGCCTGGTCCAGGGCGTCGACGTCTGGCTCAACAACCCGACCCGCCCGCTCGAGGCTTCCGGTACTTCCGGCGAGAAGGCCGCGATGAACGGCGTCATGCACTTCTCCGTGCTCGACGGCTGGTGGGTGGAAGGCTACAAGGAAGGCGCCGGCTGGGCCCTGCCCCAGAAGCGCGTCTACGACGAGCAGAACTACCAGGACGAGCTCGACTCCGCGTCCATCTACGCGACCATCGAAAACGAGATCGCTCCGGCCTACTACGACATCGATCCGAAGACCGGCCGCTCCGCGCGCTGGATCCAGATCATCCGCAACAACATCGCCCAGATCGCCTGCAACTTCACGACAAACCGGATGCTGACCGACTACTGCAACCAGTATTACGAGCCGCAGTGCGAGCGTACGGCGCAGCTCGTCGCGAAGGACTACCAGAAGGCGAAGGATATCGCCGCCTGGAAGAAGCACATCCTCGACTGCTGGAACGACATCAAGGTCGTCTCCTACACGCAGCCGGAATCTTCCTACAGCCTTTCGCCGGAAGGCGGCCTGAAGGCGGAAGTGACCCTCGAGCTCGGTGGAATCAAGCCTGAGGAGATCGGCGTGGAGATGCTCTTTACCTCCGTCGACCGCAAGGGCCGTCTCCGCATCCAGGATGTCTTCGAGTTCGATCTGGCCGGATGCAAGGACGGTGTCGCGCAGTTCACGTCGACCATCCTGCCGGAGCGTACCGGTATGTACCAGGTGGCGACGCGCATCTACCCGAAGCACCCGAACATGCCGCACAGGCAGGATTTCCCGATCGTCCGATGGTTATAGCAACAGGATTCTTCGACGGCGTCCACCTCGGCCACCGTCAGGTCATCTCCAGTCTGGTGGGTGCCGCGCGCGAGCGCGGCACTCTCAGCTGTGTGCTGACCTTCTGGCCGCATCCGCGGACCGTCCTGCAGGACGGCGCCCGCGACCTGCGCCTGCTCAGCACGCTGGACGAGAAGCGCGAGATGCTCCTCGGGCTCGGCGTGGACCGCGTCGAAGTCCTCCGCTTCACCCGCGAATTCAGCCGCCTGTCGACGGCGGATTACCTGCGGGAGATCGTGATCGGCCGCTACGGCGGCACGGCCCTGCTGGTCGGCTTCGACAACCGGATGGGCCACGACGCCGGGAGCGCCGACGAGACCGCCGCCGCG
>LUZF01000040.1 GCA_001602865.1 Bacteroidales bacterium Bact_14 | reverse complement strand
GCCTCCGGCGCGACGCCGTGCAGCAGTGCCGCCGCGGCCGCCGCGACGCTGTTCTCGACGTTGAAGCGGCCCAGCGCCCCGACGCGGATGTCCTTGACCGGATGACCCAGCGGGTTCACCAGGTCGAAGGAATAATGGCCGAAGACGTCCATCTGGAGATTCTCCGCGTGGAAGTCCGCCGCCGGGTTGTCGATGTGGTAGCTGTAGATGTCCGCGAGCGTGTCGTTCGAACCGATGTCCAGGCCCAGCTTCAGGACGAGGCTTCCGCTCACCTGCGAGGCGAAGATCTTGAACGCCTCGACGACGTGCTCCAGGTCGCCGTAGATGTCGAGATGGTCCGCGTCCATCGCCGTGATCACCGCGATGGCCGGATGGAGCTGGTGGAAGGAGCGGTCGTACTCGTCCGCCTCCGCGACGACGGTCGGCGTCCTGCTGACGAGCAGGTTGGTCCCGTAATTCTTCGAAATGCCGCCCAGGAAGGCCGAGCAGCCGGCGCCGCTCTCAGTCAGGATATGCGCCAGGAGCGTGCTGGTCGTCGTTTTTCCGTGGGTGCCGGCGACGGCGAGGCATTTCTGCCCCTCGGTGATCTCGCCCAGCATCTTCGAGCGCTTGAGGAGCCGGTACCCGTGCTCACGCACATACTGCAGCTCCCGCAGGTCCTCCGGAATCGCCGGCGTATAGACGACCAGCGTCTTCTTCACGTCCTTCGGAATGCGCTTCGGCTCATCCTCATAATGCACCGGGATCCCTTCGGCCACCAGCGCCCGCGTCAGCTTCGACGGCGTCCGGTCGTAGCCGGACACGTTGTACCCGCGGAACTTGTAGTACCGCGCGATTGCGCTCATCCCGATGCCCCCGATCCCTATAAAATACACATTCTTATAGCCCAGCAGCCTGTAGGCTTCGTCCACGATGTCCTTCGCCGCGTCCGTCAGCGCCATCGCCGCCGCGTTCTTCTCGATCTTCGCCACCCGGCCGCCGTCGGCGACCAGTCCCAGCGCGGCCTTCATCAGCTTCTCCTCCGCCTCGGCATCCTTCACCAGCAGCGCCGCCTCCTTGCGCACCAGGGCCATCGCGTTGTGGGTCTGGTGGTCCTCCGCCACGTTCGGCGAGGGCACGAACACGGTCGCCTTCCCCGCCGCGCAGAGCTCTGACACGGAAGAGGCGCCGGAGCGCGAGATCACGACGTCCGCCGCGGCGTAGGCGTAATCCATCCGGCGGATGAAATCGGAGTACCGGATATCCTCCAGGCCCGGATGCTCCGCCATAAAGGCGTCCACCCCGGCCTTGTAGTACTTCCCGCACTGCCAGAGCACCTGGACGCCCTCCCCGCCGGGGCAGCCGTCCGTGATCCAGCGGCGCATCGCCTTGTTCAGCGTGCCGCTGCCCAGGCTCCCGCCGACGACGAGGATGTGCTTCTTCTTCGGATCCAGGTCGTAGTATTTCATCGCCTCGGCCTTGACCTCCGGGGTCGCCTGGCGGATTTCCTTGCGGATGGGGTTGCCCGTGAGCACGATCTTGTCGGCCGGGAAGAACTTCTCCATCCCCTCGTAGGCGACGCAGATGACGCCCGCCTTCTTCGCGAGGATCTTGTTGGTCAGGCCCGCGAAGCCGTTCTGCTCCTGGAGCAGGGTCGGGATCTTCTTGCGCTGGGCCTTCCAGAGCAGGGGAGCGCTGGCGTAGCCGCCCACGCCGACGACGAGGTCCGGCGCGAAGCCGTCGAGGATCTTTCCCGCCTGGCGGAGGCTGCCCAGCAGCTTGAACGGGGCCGCCAGGTCGTTCAGCAGGTTCTTCAGGTTCAGCTGGCGCTGGAGCCCGACGACCGGCAGCCCGACGATCTGGTAGCCCGCCGCCGGCACCTTCTCCATTTCCATTTTCCCTTCCGCCCCGACGAAGAGGATCTCCGTGTCGGGGTTGACTTCCTTGAGCCTGTCCGCAATCGAGACGGCCGGGAAGATGTGACCGCCCGTGCCGCCGCCGCTGATGATAACCCTGAGTGCCCTGTATTCCATATTATTCAATATCCATCATTTCAAAATCGTCGAGGTCGCCGAGACCGTCGCTGACCGTATCCGTGCCCAGCTCGATGAGCGGGTCCGCCTCGCGCGTCTGCCGCTCGATGCGGCGCGCCGCCATCCGGCTGATCGAAAGGATGATCCCGAACGCGAGGCTGAAACACCAGAAAGACGTTCGTCCGTAACTGATGAGCGGTAGCGTCTGGCCGGTCAGCAGGCCGACGTCGCAGTTGACGAGGATGTGCATCATCGCCTGGCCCGTGATCAGCACGCAGAGGCCCGCGACGCTGACCTTCGCGAAATGCCCCTCGCAGTTGCGCGCGATGATTGAACCCCGCGCGAGGAGGCTGATATACAGGAAGATGACGAAGATTCCCCCGAAAATCAATCCATATTCTTCAATCAGGAAGCTGAAGATGTAGTCCTCGTACATCACGGGGACGACGTATTTCTGGGTGCTGCGGCCCGGGCCCTTGCCGATCAGGCCGCCCTGCTTGATCGCGATCTTCGCGCCGTAGGGCTGGCGGATCTTGTCCAGCGCCTCGTAGTATTCGATGGAGCCCGGCTTCGCCGTGGCGGCGAGTTCTTCGTAATCCACCGACTTGTCCATCCGGCTGAGGAAGGTGCCGAGGCGCTCCAGCTTCTCCCAGCGCGTGGCCTTGTAGATGCCGATGCAGCCCAGGAAGAGGCCCACGGCGCAGGCGCCGATGATGAGCACGTCCTTGAAGGGCATCCCGCCGATCAGGATGGTCAGGAACATGATGCCGGCGATGAAGATGGCGCTGGAGTTGCTTCCGGGGAGGGTGGCGGCGCTGACCATCAGCGTCGGGAGGTAGATGAACAGCACCTTCTGCCACAGCGGCTTGAGGTTCCCCAGGCGGAAGCCGCCCTTCTTGAAGCGCTCGATGGCCCAGGCCAGGTACATCACCATCGCGACCTTGACAATCTCATAGACGTGGATCTGCTTGCCGGCGATGACGAGGATGCGCCACGCGCCGTTGACCGCCCGCGCCTGCAGGAAGCCCGTGTTGATGTGGATGTCCAGCAGGAGGAGCAGGAAGATGGAGACGGGGAAGCCCAGGCAGGAGAAGAGCTTGAATATCTTGATGCTGTTGATGTTGTAGACGCCGACGATGACGGCGAGTCCGAGGAGGATGGTCGCGAGCTGGCCGCGGGCGATGTCGATGCGCGACATCGTGCCCGTCGCGAGCTGGGAGGTCGACGAGAAGATGCTCACGAGCGAGAACATACAGAGGAAGAGCACGATGATCCAGACCACCTTGTCTCCTTTCAGGCGGTCGATGAAACGGGCTCCGGGATTGTTGCTCTGCGCTGCCATTCTTGTATTACAGGTTTCTGACGGCTTCCTTGAACTGCTCGCCGCGGTCCTCGTAGTTCTTGAAGAGGTCGAAGCTGGCGCAGCAGGGGCTGAGGAGTACGACGTCTCCCGCCTCCGCGAACGCGCTCGCGGCCTGGACCGCTTCCGCGGCGGAAAGCGTGTCCTTCATCTTGTCCCTGCCCACGATGCCTTCGAAGGCGGCGTGGATCTTCGCGTTGTCGACGCCGAGGCAGACGATGGCCTTGACCTTCTCGCGCACGAGCTTGTCCAGGATGCTGTAGTCGTTGCCCTTGTCCGTGCCGCCGACGATCCAGACGACCGGGCGGTGCTGGCATTCGAGCGCGTACCAGGCCGAATCGATGTTGGTGGCCTTCGAGTCGTTGATGTAGAGGACGTCCCTGATGCTCAGGACCGGCTCCAGGCGGTGTTCGATGGGCTGGAAGCTGGAAAGGCTCTCGCGGATGGTCTTGTCGTCGATGTGGACGGCCTTCGCCGCGAGGGCGGCCGCCATCGAGTTGTAGATGTTGTGCTTACCGCCGAGGGCGAGTTCCTTGAGGTAGATTTCGCTCTCGCTTTCCTCGTAGCGAACTACGATCTTCTGGTCGCGGAGGAAGGCGCCCTGGGGGACCTCCTGCTGCTGGGAGAAGGGGAGCATCTTCGCGTGGAGGATGATGCGGCTGAGGTGGCCGACCGTGATCTCGTCGTCGGAGTCGAAGATGAAGCAGTCCTCGGGGCGGAGGTTGCGGGTGATGCGGAACTTGGCCTTGACGTAGTTCTCGAGGTTGTGGTCGTAACGGTCGAGGTGGTCCGGGGTGATGTTGGTGATGATCGCGATGTCGGGGCGGAAACTATAGACGTTGTCCAGCTGGAAACTGCTGATTTCCAGGACATAATAGTCGTGCTGCTCGGTCGCGACCTGGAAGGCGTAGCTCTTGCCGATGTTGCCGCCGAGGCCGACGTTGAGGCCGGCCTGCTGGAGGAGGTAGTAGATCAGCGAGGTGGTCGTCGTCTTGCCGTTGCTGCCGGTGATGCAGATCTTCTTCGCGCTGTCGTAGCGGCCGGCGAATTCGATTTCGGAGATGATGGGGGTGCCCTGGTCGATGAGCTTGCGCACCATCGGCGCGGAGTCCGGGATGCCCGGGCTCTTGACGACCTCGTCGGCGTTGAGGATCAGCGCCTCCGTATGACCGCCCTGTTCGAAGGGGATCTCCCATTTCTGGAGCTGTTCGAGATACTTCGCGGCGATGTTCCCGTTGTCCGACAGGAACACGTCGAATCCTTTCGTCTTGGCGAGAACGGCCGCTCCGACGCCGCTCTCAGCTCCTCCCAATACCACAATCCTTGCCATATCTTTCTTTATCTGATTTTCAAAAGTGCGAGCGTCGCGACGCCCAGGATAATCCCTACAATCCAGAAACGGGCGACGATGCGCGGTTCGACGATGCCCTTCTTCTGGTAATGGTGGTGGAGCGGGGCCATCAGGAAGACGCGCCTGCCCTCACCGTATTTGATTCTCGTATATTTAAAGTAGTACCGCTGGATCAGCACGGAGACGCTCTCCGCGACGAAGATGCCGCAGAGGATGGGGAGCAGGAGCTCCTTGCGCGTGAGGACCGCGCTGACGCCGATGATGCCGCCGATCGTGAGGCTGCCCGTGTCGCCCATAAAGACCATCGCCGGGTAGGAGTTGTACCAGAGGAAGCCGATGAGCGCTCCCACGAAGGCCCCCATATAGACGGCGATGTCGCCGGTGCCCGGGATGTACATGATGTTGAGGTAGTCGGCGCTGACGGTGTTGCCGCTGACCCAGGCCAAGACGCCGATGATGGCGCCCACGATGGCGGAGGTGCCGGAGGCGAGGCCGTCCATGCCGTCCGTGAGGTTGGTGCCGTTCGAGCAGGCCGTGATCACGAAGACGATCATCAGCATATAGATGCCCCAGGTGCAGTAGACGCCGAGCTGTCCGTGGAAGGGGGAGAGCCAGGAGTAGTCGAACTCGTTGGCCTTCACGAACGGGATGGTCGTGACGAGGTGGTCCGTGTGGACGTCGGCACTGACGCAGACGCTGATGGCGATGATGAAGCCGAGGACGATCTGGGCGGCGAGTTTCGCCTTTTCGCTCAGGCCTTCCTTGTTGTGCTTGAAGACTTTGATGTAATCGTCCGCGAAGCCGAGGGCGCCGCACCAGAGGGTCGTGACCAGCAGCAGGAGGGTGTAGATGCTCGTGAGGTCGCAGACCAGCAGGGCGGAGACGACGACGGCGAGGATGATGATGACGCCGCCCATCGTCGGGGTGCCTTTCTTCTGGAGCTGGCCTTCGAGCCCGAGGTCACGGATGGTTTCCCCGATCTGCTTGCGCTGCAGCAGGGCGATGATCCTTTTACCGACGAACAGCGAGATCAGCATCGCGATTACGGCGGCCGCCATGACGCGGAAGGAGATGTATCCCATCAGGTGGCTTCCCGGGACATTCAGCGTTTCCAGCCATTGGAAAAGGTGGTACAACATAGTCTTAAGCTTCGTTTAGGGTTTTCAGTACTTCAGCGACGATCTCACGCTCGTCGAAATGGTTCTTCTGCGATCCGAGGATCTGGTAGGTCTCGTGGCCCTTGCCCGCGAGCAGGATGGTCGCGCCCGGCTTGGCGAAGAGGATGGCCGTGCGGATGGCTTCGCGCCGGTCCGCGAGGAACACCGTCTTGCCGAGGTCGGCGGGCTTGAAGCCGGCCTTGATGTCCTCGAAAATGTCTTCCGTGCGCTCGCTGCGGCTGTTGTCGGAGGTCACGACGACGCGGTCGGCGTATTCGCCGGCGACGGCCGCCATCTCGGGGCGCTTGGTCTTGTCGCGGTCGCCGCCGCAGCCGAAGAGGCAGATGAGCTCCTTTTCGGGGGCGATGTCCCGCAGGGTCTTGAGGACGTTCTTCATCGCGTCCGGGGTGTGGGCGTAGTCGATGACGACGGACAGGCCGCGCGGGCCGCGGATGTTCTCGAGCCGGCCCTTGGCGGACTCGAGCTTGCTCAGGCCGACGAGGACCTCGCCCTTCGCGGCGCCCAGCACGACCGCGGTCGTGTAGATCGCGAGGAGGTTGCTGGCGTTGTGCTCGCCGATGAGGCGGGTCCAGACCTCGTCGCCGTCGAGGCGCAGCAGCATTCCGTCGAAGCTCTCTTCGAGGATGCGGCAGGTATGGTCCGCGGCGTTCCTGCAGGCGAAGGAGACGACCTTCGCGCGGGTGTTCTGGACCATCACGGGGCCGTTCTTGTCATCGAGGTTGATGATGGCGGTGGCGTCCGGGCCGAGCTCGTCGAAGAAGCGCTTCTTGCAGCGGAGGTACTCGGCGAAGGTCTTGTGGTAGTCCAGGTGGTCGTGGGTCAGGTTGGAAAAGATGCCGACCTTGAAATGGAGGCCGGTAACCCGCTCCTGCTCGACGCCGATCGAGCTGACTTCCATAAAGCAGTACTCGCAGCCTGCGTCGACCATCTGGGCGAGGAGGGAGTTCAGCGTGATGGGGTCGACGGTCGTGTTGGCGGTCTCGCTGCGGCTGCTTCCGACAAAGTTGGCAATCGTGGAGAGCAGGCCGCAGCAATATCCGAGACCGCTGAAGAGGTGGTAGAGGAGCGTCACCGTGGTGGTCTTTCCGTTGGTGCCGGTGATGCCGACCAGGGTCAGCTTCTCCGAAGGATGGTCGAAGAAGTTGGCGGCGACGAGGGCGAGGCCGCGGCGGTCCGCGTCGACGACGGCGGAGGCGCCGGCCGTGAGGGCCGCGTCGATGAAGTCGTGGCCGTCGCGCGCGAAGCCCTTGACGGCGACGAAGAGGCTGCCCGGGGCGGCCTGCCGCGAATCGCTGCAGAGGGCGGTGATTTCCGTTTCAGGGCTGCCGTGGAGGATGGTCGCTCCGGTGCCGCGTATGATGTCCGAGAGTTTCATTTCAATACCAGTTTAACCGTTTTGCCTTCCAGCTGCTGGCTGGCCACGTGGCCGATGCCCGTGTAGGTGCAGCGGAAGCCCGCATTTTCAATCGCATAGACCGCGTCCTTGATGCCCAGGCCCCGCACGTCGGGGACTTCGCCTTCCTTGATGTCAGGCATCGCAGGCTCCATTTTGGCCAGCTTCGCGGTCTTTTCGAGGCTGCCGTTCCAGTAGGGGTCGATGCTCCAGACCCGGTCCACGAGTTCCTTGACGGCCTGGGCCGGGAGGCCGCCGCCCTGGAAACTCTTCCGGGTCGGCTTGGAGTAGACCGTACAGATCACGCTGTAGCGCGGATCGTCCGTCGGGAAGAAGCCGACGAAGGTACCCTGGTACTTGCGCCGGCCCTGCCGGTCGACATAGGGGTTCTTCGGGTCGGCGTTCGTGTCGAAGACGGCGAAGGAGGTGCCGGTCTTGCCGGCCACGGGCAGGGCCGCGTTACGCAGGCGGCGCGCCGTACCTTCCTCCGTGACCTTGGAGAGGGCGCGGGTCACGGTATCCGCGACCGCGCGCGAGCAGATGGCCGCGTTGAGGACGCTCGGGCCCATCTTGTCCATTACCAGGCCGTGCTGCTCGACGGATTCGACGAGGTAGGGGCGCATCATCCGGCCCTTGTTCGCGAGGGCGTTGTAGAAGGTCAGGATGTGGAGGGGCGTCTCGCCGGTGCTGTAGCCGAAGCCGATGGAACCGAGGGTCGTGTTGCCGCTCCAGGCCACGGAGCCCGGATTCGGGATTTCCGGCGTACGCAGGCCCTCGAGGTCGAAGTCGAAGGCTTCGCCGAGCTTGTACAGGTAGATGTTGTCGATGTATTTCTGGGGATCCGCGGAGTAGTTTTCGACGGCCAGGGTCGCGAAGACGTAGTTCGAGGACATCTTGAAGCCGTCGAGGATGGAGATTTCGCGGGTCTTGTTCTCGCGTTCGTAGTCCGTGATGTGGACGTCCGGCTGGAGGCGGGCGTTCCTGACGATGCCGTGGTTGGTCGGGATCTTCTCCTCGAGGGACTTGATGTAGCCGTCGGAGAGGACGGAGGTCAGGGTCACGGTCTTGAAGACCGAGCCCGGCTCGCCGCGGCGGCCGATGGCGAGGTTCTGGTACTCCTCGAGGGTGTGGGAGGTCGTGTCGCGGAGGAGGTTGACCATCGCGCGGATGGCGCCGGTCTTGACGTCCATCACGACGAGGCAGCCGCCCTCGATGTCCTGCTCTTCTTCAATCTGGCTGCGCAGGGCGGCGTCGGCGATGTCCTGGATGTCGATGTCCAGGGTGGTGCGGATGTCCATCCCGTCCTCGGCGGCGCGGGAGCGGCGGCTGTAGTCGCGGACGCGGCTGCGGTTGTCGATGACGCGGACGTACTGCTCGCCTTCCTTGCCGTGGAGGCGGTAGTCGTACTTGCCTTCGAGGCCGACGTTGCGGTTGCCGACGGTGCTGTTGTTGTCACGCACGAAGCCGATGGTACGGCGGGCGAGCTTGCCGTAGGGGTAGACGCGGACCATCTTGCGGACGGTGATGATGCCTCCCTTGTACTGGCCCTCGTTGAAGAGGGGGAGCGCCGCGATGCGGTTGTAGGTGTCGAGGTTGATGTCGCTGCAGATGCGGAGGTAGCCGTTGCGCTTCTTGCGGCCGTCGCTGATGAGCCTGTAATACTGGTCGGCGGACTTGTCCTTGAGGATGCGGGAGAGACCTTCGGCGAGTTGCTTCGCCTTCTCCTGCCATTCGGCTTCGGCATTCAGCTGCGTCGTGCAGTCCATCCGGACCTCGTAGGAGGGGACCGTCATCGCGAGCATACGGCCGTCGCGGGCGAGGATGGCGCCTCGGTCGGGGTCGATCGTGACCTTCTCGGACTGCGGGGTCAGCGCGCGTTCGATGACGGGCTCCGGACGCCAGAAGAACTGGATATACGCGAGGCGCCCGATGAGCACGAGCGCGCCCGCAAGACAGGCCAGGTACATCAGATACAGTCCCTTGCCTACGCTGTCCCTCTTTTTCTTCTTTTCGTCCATTGCGTCTCGTCATACCCGGCCTGACCGGGCCTCTCCTATTCCAATACCGTCGCCGGCTTCTCCGGCTCCTTGACCGCGGAGCCCTGCGCTTCCAGGATGGCGCTCACCGTGCTCCGGCGGTTCAACATAATCAGTTCATACTGCTTCTCCGTCTTCTCGATGCTGAGTTCCTTCAGCAGGCGGCGGTTCTGCTCGACCTTGGTCAGCGTCTTGTCCACGAAGAAGCTCAGCAGGATCGCCATCGCGCAGAGGAAGAAGGTCCAGGCGATCTGCGCCAGGTACTGGCCGATGTTCAGCCGCAGCAGGAACTCTCCCCGGATCACAGCCACGAAGCTGTTCTTCAGGAGAGTGCCCACGTCGGCGAGGCGCCACCGTTTCTCTGTCTGCCGCTTCTTTTCCTTCATTTCCTTACCGCCGTCCGGAGCTTCGCGCTGCGCGCCCGGGTGTTGGCCGCGATCTCCTCCTCCCGGGGGAGGATGGGCTTGCGGTCCAACGCCTCCAGCGGGGCGTCGCTCTTTCCGTAAATGTCCTTGTTCTCTATTCCGTCCACGTTGCCGAAGCGGATGAAGTTCTTGACCATCCGGTCCTCCAGCGAGTGGTAGGTAATCACAACCAGCCTTCCGCCCGGCCTGAGGCTCGCCGCCGCGCCTTCGAGGAACTTCTCCAGCGCGCGGAGCTCCTGGTTCACCTCGATGCGCAGGGCCTGGTAGACCTTCGCGAGGTACTTGTGGGCCGCGAACTGCGGGGTTGCAGGTTCGAGGGCGGCGTTCAGCGCATCCGTTGTTTCAATGGGGGCGTGCGTGCGCGCCTGCGCAATGAGCGCGGCCGCCTTTCGGGCGTTTTCCACCTCCCCGTAGCGCCGGAAAATGCGTTCCAGCTCTTCCTGGGAGTACTCGTTCACGATGTCCGCGGCTGTCCTTGCCCCCCGGGTGTTCATCCGCATATCCAGCGCGGCGCTGTAACGGAAGGAGAATCCCCGTTCCGCGGTGTCGAACTGGTGGGATGAAACCCCGAGGTCGGCCAGGATGCCGTCCAATCCGAATTCCGGGTCCCCGGACTGATGTCGTTCGAGGAGCACGTAATTGTGGATGAAACGGAAGTTGTTATGTATTAGTTTAAAACGAGTATCGTTAAGTTCGTTCTCAAGCGCGTCGCTGTCCCGGTCGAAGGCGATCAGCCTTCCTTTCGGGCCCAGCCGGGAGAGGATTTCGCGGGAGTGGCCGCCGCCCCCGAAGGTCGCGTCGGCGTATACGCCGGAGGGATCTCCCAATAATGCCGTCACGCTCTCGCTGAGCAGCACCGGAGAGTGGTATTCCTGCATACCCGGTCCTCCTTATCTGGCTTCGGACAGTTCTCCGGCGATGGCGATGTATTCTTCGTTCGGGATGGCGCTGGCTTCATACTTTTCCTTCGCCCAAATCTCGATCTTGAAATCATTGCCCGAGAAAACCGCTTCCTTGGTTATTCCTATCGAGTCGAGCAATTTCCGGGAGATGGTAATGCGCCCGAATTTCGGGTCCGGCTCCACGACGGAGCGGTTGCGCATATACTCCCGCCAGAATTTGGCGTGCTCTTCGTTGAAAAAGTTGAGCCTGGATTTGACGAGCTCGGACTGCTTCTGCCACTCTTCGAACGTGTACATTTCGAGGCAGTCCGAGAAGATATCTTTTTTCACGACGAAGCGCATATCCCCGTCCGCGGGCATGATGCCCTTGAACGGCGCCGGGAAGACAAGTCTGCCCTTGTCATCCAGCTTGGAGGTGTATTCGCCAATGAAAGTAACCATGTAGTTTGCCAACTTTATCGGAGGACAAAGTTAGCAATTCTTTTCCATTTTTTTCCATCCGCTTCCAATTTTTTCCACAATGTTTTCAACAACTTTTCCCCGGCCCGGGTGGATAAAAAAGGGGCGTGATTTGTAAATGTCTAGTAGCGAAAAAATTACGTAAAAAGGATGCTCGATTTTTCGGCATCCTTTTTATGTAATATACTGGTAGATAGCGCGTTATAAATCACGCGCCCTGGTCGGGCGTGTGTGCTTGAGTGGAAAAAGGAACCTGATTAGGCGAGTTCGCAGAGGAGGGTGGCGGAGGTGCAATCGGTGACGAGGACGTCGACGTAGTCGCCGGGCTTGTGGATGCGGTCGGGGAAGACGCACATCTTGTTGTTGGAGGCGCGGCCGCAGAGCTCGTCGGGGTTGCGCTTCGAGGGGCCCTCGACGAGGACGCTGAAGCGCTTGCCGACGTCGGCGCGGTAGCTCTCAAGGCTGAGGCGGTTCTGAAGGGCGATGATCTCGTTGAGGCGGCGGGTCTTGGTCTCCGGCGGGACGTCGTCGGGATAGCGGCGGGCGGCGAGCGTGCCCGGCCGCTCCGAGTACTGGAACATAAAGGCGGTGTCGAAGCCGACCTCCTCGAAGAGGCTGAGGGTCAGCGCGTGATCCTCTTCCGTCTCGGAGCAGAAGCCGGCGATGACGTCGGTCGTGAGGCCGCAGCCGGGGAGGATTTCCCGGATCTTCGCGACGCGCTCGAGGTAGCCGGCGCGCGTGTAGCGGCGCCGCATCTTCTCGAGCATCCGGTCGCTGCCGGACTGGACCGGGAGATGGATGTGCTTGCAGATGTTTTCGTGGCGGGCCATCGTGTAGAGGACCTCGTCAGAAATGTCCTGGGGGTTGGAGGTCGCGAAGCGGACCCGGAGTTCCGGGCTGACCTGGGCGACCATCTCCAGCAGCCGGGCGAAATCGACGCGCTGGTCGCCGTCCTTCCAGCAGTAGGAATCGACGTTCTGGCCCAGGAGCGTCACCTCGCGGTAGCCGCGCCGGAAGACGTCGCAGGCCTCGCGGACGATGGTCGAGGGCTCGCGGCTGCGCTCGACGCCGCGGGTGTAGGGCACCACACAGTAAGAGCAGACGTTGTTGCACCCGCGCATAATGGAGATGAAGGCGGAAACGCCGTTCTTGTCGATGCGCACGGGGCGGATCTCCGCGTAGGTCTCCTCGCGGGAGAGCTCCACGTCGATCTGCGGGTGGCCGGGGCCGGCGGCGGCGAGGAGCGCGGGCAGGCGCCGGTAGGCGTCCGGCCCCGCGACGAGGTCCACCTTCCCCGAGTCGAGGAGCGCGTCCTTCAGGCGCTCCGCCATACAGCCGACGATGCCGACCAGCAGGCCGGGCTTCGCGGCGCGGCGGGCGTGGAACTGCTCCACGCGCCCCCAGATGCGCTGCTCGGCATTGTCACGCACGGAGCAGGTGTTGGCCATTATGACATCGGCTTCCCCGATCTCTTCCGTCCGCTCGTAGCCGGCGCCGGCGAGGATGGAGAAGATGACTTCGGTGTCGTTGACATTCATCTGACACCCGTATGTTTCGATGTAGAGCTTGGGCATTTCTGGGGCAAAGATAGGTTTTTTCGCCGAATCTGCGTATCTTTGTCTGAATAGCAAACAGAAGAAAGACTTTATGGCAAACCAGAGAAAGCTCCGTTTCGCCGCAATCCTGATGGCGGTTGTCGCAACGCTGCTGCTTGGCTCGTGCTCGGGGATGAGGCAGCTCCGGAATATCCGGTTCACCTCTTTCCGTATCGCCTCTTTCCAGCCGCAGGGGCTGCGGAGCGCGGATATTACCCTGAAGATGGGCATCTCGAATCCCGGAGGTGATATGCTCGTCCGCGACCTGAGCGGTGTCATCAAGAAAAATGGCACTGCAATTGCGAGGATCGTCGGGGATGAATACCTGATTTACGGCCCCAGGGTGGACGAATACGTGATGCCCTGCTCCCTGGCGCTGGAGAAAGGGATGTCCATCATCCAGTTGATAGGAATCGTCGGGGAAGGGGATTTTTCCTCCTATACCATGGACGTTACGTTTAAGCTCATCAGCGGGGGCACAACCCGGAACATGAAGATTAGAAGGCTGAAACTCAGTGATTTGATTCAATGAAAAGAAGAATACTCATAGCGATTGCAGCGCTGGCCGCCCTCCTGCCGGGCGTCCGGGCGCAGGAGCGCGTCGTCCCCGAGGGCTACGTCCTCGTGGACTCCCTCGTCTACCGCCCGGCGACGGCGGTCGACTCGACGCTCGCGGGCCGCTCGGTCTTCTCCCTGGTCGAGGTGAACCAGCCTTCGACCGTCGAGACGGCGATGAGTTCCCATATCGCGAACAACCGTGCGAAGACGATGACCGGCTACCGCGTCCGCATCTTCTTCGACAACAAGCAGAACGCCCGCCAGATGTCGGAGCAGGTCCAGCGCAGCTTCGAAGCCTCCCACCCCGGGATCAAGGCCCACCGCAGCTTCGCCAGCCCCTTCTTCAAGGTCACGGTCGGCGATTTCCGGACCAAGTCGGAGGCGATGCAGCTCCTCCAGGAGATTTCCCGCGACTACAGCTCCGCCTTCGTCGTGAAAGAGAACATAGATTATCCGCCCGTGGACAAGGAGCACAGCTACGTAATCGATACCGTACAGGTGCTCCGGCCCGTCGGGACGCGCTAAAACAGGGCGCGCCAGAACAGTATGATCAAGCAAGGACTCGAACTGAAACAGACGCAGAAGCTGTCTCCGCTTCAGATCCAGACCATCAAGCTCATCGAAATGCCCATCCAGGACCTGGAGCAGTGCATCCGCGCCGAGCTTGAGGAGAATCCCGTGCTTGACGACGACCACCCGGTCGAGAGCCGCGACGACGATGACGAGCAGCCGAAGGACATCTCCATCGACGAACTCGACGCGGACGATCCCATCCCTTCCTACCGCCTCAAGGTCAACAATTACGGCAAGGACGAGCGTCCCGAGTACAATACCTTCTCCGTCAAGGAGAGCTTCACCCAGAGCCTGATGGACCAGCTCGGCTTCCGCCACCTGACCCAGCACGAGCAGGACGTCGCCGCCTTCATCATCGGCAGCCTTGACGAGGACGGTTACCTGCGCCGCGACACCGACGCCCTCGTGGATGACCTCGCCTTCCGCGCCGGTATCCAGACCGACGAGGAAGAAGTCCTCCGGATGCTCAAGGTCATCCAGGAATTCGACCCCGCCGGCGTCGGCGCCCGCAACCTCCAGGAATGCCTCCTCCTCCAGATCCGGACCCTCAGGCGCACCCCGGATACCGAGAATGCCGAACGCATCCTCCGCGACTACTTCAACGAATTCACAAGCAAGCACTTCCAGAAAATCCTCACCCGCAGCGGGATGAGCCAGGAAGAGCTCAAGGCCGCCATCGCCCGGATCGTGAAACTCAACCCTTCCCCCGGCGGCCAGATCGACGATTCCTACACGGACCAGGCCCAGCAGATCGTCCCCGACTTCATCCTGGACCAGGTCGACGGCGAACTCCAGCTCTCGATGCCGCGCTTCTCCATCCCGGAACTGCGCGTCAACAAGAAATACGCGGACCTGCTCATCGAAGCCAAGGGCTCCGGCGAGCGCGCCCAGCGCGAGGCCGCGACCTTCGTCAAGCAGAAGCTCGACTCGGCGAAATGGTTCGTGGAAGCCCTCAAGCAGCGCCACAACACCCTCGAAAGCACGGCCAAAGCCATCATCGAATACCAGCACGACTACTTTATGGACGGCGACGAGTCCAACCTCAAGCCCATGGTGCTCAAGGACATCGCCGAGATGACGGGCTTCGACATCTCGACCATCTCCCGCGTCGTCAAGAGCAAGTACATCGAGACCCACTTCGGCATCTTCCCGCTGAAGTACTTCTTCTCCGAGGGCCTCGAAAACAAGGAAGGCGAGGAGGTCTCGACCCGCGAGCTGAAGAAGGCCCTCCAGGAACTCGTCGAGGAAGAGGACAAGCACAAGCCGCTGACCGATGACCAGCTCGTGACCGAGATGGGCAAGCGCGGCTACAACGTCGCCCGCCGCACCATCGCGAAGTACCGCGATATGCTCGGCATCCCGAAGGCCCGCCTCCGCAAGGAGCTCTAAGGCCGGTACAGCTTGTCGTCCGCAAAGCTGTAATACCCGTTTCCTGAGATAATTACGTGATCCAGCAGGGTCAGGTCGACCGACTTCGCCGCCTCGTGGAGCCGGCGGGTCGATTCGATGTCCGCCGGGCTGGGGAGGGGATTCAGGTTGGGGTGGTTGTGGACGAGGATGATGCTCCTGGAATGGCAGCCCAGCGCCTCCGCGAGGATTATCCTGTTGTCCACGACCGTCTCGCTCGTGCCGCCGGAGGAGAGCCTGCGGGTCGAGACCAGCTGGGAGGCGGCGTTGAGGAAGAGAGCCCAGCACTCCTCGTGCGCAAGGCCCTTGAGACGCGGCAGCATCAACTGGTACACGGTGCGCGCGTGGGTGATGGGCATATCGTCCAGGTGGGAGAGGTCTTCGACGAAGCGCTTCCCCAGTTCGAAGGCGGCCACGAGGGTCGCGGCCTTGTCGGGGCCGATGCCCCGGATGGAGCACAGGTCGTCCAGGGTGAGGTCCGCGAAGCGGATGAGGTGGCCGTCCACGCGCCGGACCAGGCTCTGGGCCAGGTCCAGGACGCTCGCGCCCGCGGTCCCGGTGCGCAGCAGGATGGCGATTAGCTCCCCGTCGCTGAGGGCGGCGGTCCCGCGGGCGAGCAGCTTTTCCCGCGGCCGCTCACTGGCGTGCAAATCAAGTATTTTCATAGTCCTAAGTTTGAAGTTTTAAAAATTACGTATCTTTGTCTCCCGGAGGAAACCCTTATGATCAGACATACTGCCATGCTCTCCGAAAAGGAGTTCCGGCAGGCCCTCAAGGCCTGCTCCCTGAAAGCGACGCCCCAGCGGATCGCCGTCCACGGCGCGATGATGGCGCTGGTCCACGCCAGCGCGGACAGCGTCACCGCCTGGCTGCGGGAGAACGGCACCGCGGACGTCACGGTCGCGTCCGTATACAACATCCTGAGCCAGCTGGCGAAAGCGGGCATCTATCGCAGCCGGATGAGCGCGAATGCGAAGATGTACTTCGACGTGGATCCGTCGAAACACATCCATTTCTATGATTCCGTGAACCACAGCTACAAGGACCTCGCGGACGAGGAACTGGTCGCGCTGGTCGAGGAGCGGCTGAAACGCCGCCGTATCAAGGGGTATAAGATCGACGGGATCGACCTGCAGATCATCTGCCATCCGACCCGGCGGAAAACCGCCGGCGGACGGGATTAATCCTCTTCCCGGCGGCGGAGCTGCCGGATGATGCGGCGGATCGCCTGGTCGATCGACTGGTCCGGTTCGATGACGTTGTAACCCTCCCAGAAATCCTCATCCGTGAAGGCCGCCACGCGGTTCGAAAGGATGTCGCGCATACGGACGCGATCGTCGTTTTCGACTTTGAAATCCCCTTTCTTGTGGTCCGTGACAGCCATCTCGCCGGTCACGGTATAGGACGTCCGGAAGAGGGACCTGCGCTTCCGGGCCGTGAAATTGATATCGATGCGGGAGTACTCGAAGTACCACAGGCCGTCGTATTCCTTGAAGTTGACCGCATAGTCGGCGCGCTCGACGGTGAACCGCCGGTCGGGGGGACGCCGGATGATGAATTCACCCGCCGCAGCCTCCTCGCGGCCCTTCAGGTCCATCGTGAATTCGATGCGCGCGATGGCGAAGGATTCGGTCTCGATGAACATCTTCCCGATGAAGAGGAAAGGCTGTGCGCTTTCCTTGGGCTTGAAGCCGACGACGTAGCACGCCTTGTCGTCGAGGGTCTCGATGCCGTCGAGGGAGAAGTCATAGAAGTGGGTTGCCGACTGGAGGGTCGTGCCGACGAAGGGGTTCTTGACAAGGTCCATGTCGAGCGCGGCGGTGATGCCGCCCTGGAACTGGACGAAGAGGGTATCGGTCGCATCGTAGTTGATGCTCCCGCGACCCTTGTAGATGGCCGCCTTGTCGTTGGCGTAGCTGGTATAGGAAGTCTTCTCGATGTCCACGACCGCCTCGTTGAGCACCAGGTATTTCGAACTTCCCTTCTTGATCATCTCACGGTAGAAGGCGGTCATACCCACCGTCTTGGTCGGGTAATTCCAGCGGACCCGGGAGTATGCGGTGCTGAAGAGCACCTTCGGGTCCACGGAGCGCACCACGGCCGGGTCCAGTTTCATCACGACCGGAATCAGCGCCACCCCGAGCATCCGGTTCTCCGGCAGCTTCAGGAAGTCCGCCACGGTATAATCCGCAGTCAGGTATCCCAGGCTGCTGATCGTGACGTGCTCATCCTCCCCGGTCGTCGCCGGCACCTTCAGCGTAAACACGCCTTCGGAGTTGGTCACAATCGAGATGTTCGTGCCCTTCAGGTTCACGGACACGAACGCGAGGTTCTCCCGCGTCTGCGAATCAATCACCTTTCCGCTCAGCGTCAGGAAATCCCGCGTCTGCGCCAGCGCACCACCCCAGCACGCCAGCACCAATATGAGAGTTGCGATCAATCGTTTCATACAACTCCAAAGATAATAATATTTTTCAAGATTCCTCCGCTCCGCCCGGAATGACAGCTTCGCGCCCCAAAAAAGCAAAGGCCTGCATTTCGCAGGCCGTTTTTGTTTTTTTGGGGTGCGATGTGGGGCTCGAACCCACGACACCCAGAACCACAATCTGGTGCTCTACCAACTGAACTAATCGCACCGTGTTGGAGGTTACAAAGGTACAATAATTATTTTTACTTCCAACAATTATTTTGTATCTTTACACGATTTACCGAATCACCAAACCTGCATAATTAATACTTTTACATACAATATGACACGTGAGATTAAATTCTCCCTCGTTTACAGGGATATGTGGCAGTCCTCCGGCAAGTATCAGCCGCGGGTTGACCAGCTGGTCCGGGTAGCCCCGGCCATCGTGGATATGGGTTGCTTCGACCGCGTCGAGACCAATGGCGGCGCGTTCGAGCAGGTGAACCTTCTTTATGGTGAGAACCCGAATGTTTCCGTTCGCAAGTGGACGGCCCCGTTCCACAAGGCCGGCATCCAGACGCATATGCTCGAGCGCGGCCTGAACGCGCTGCGTATGTATCCGGTCCCTGCAGACGTGCGTGAACTGATGTTCAAGGTCAAGAAGGCCCAGGGCACGGACATCGCCCGTTCCTTCTGCGGCCTGAACGACCACCGCAACCTGAAACTTTCCGTCGAATATGCGAAGAAAGCCGGCATGATTTCCCAGGCCGCCCTTTCGATTACGCATTCCCCGGTCCATACTGTCGACTATTACCTGAAGCTCGTTGAGAAGCTGGTGGAATACGGTACCGATGAGATCTGCCTGAAGGACATGGCCGGTGTCGGCCGTCCGACGGAACTCGGCCAGCTCGTCGCGGGCATCAAGAAGAATCATCCCCACATCAAGGTCCAGTACCACGGCCACAGCGGCCCGGGCTTCTCGCCCGCATCCATGCTGGAAGTCGCCCGCGCCGGCGCCGACTACCTCGACGTCGCGGTCGAACCCCTCTCCTGGGGCAAGGTCCACCCGGACGTGATCACCATCCAGCAGATGATGAAGGCCGACGGCTTCCTCGTGAAGGACATCAACATGGACGCTTATATGGAGGTCCGCCGCCTGACCCAGGAATTCATCGACGACTTCCTCGGCTACTGGATCAGCCCGACCAACTCCCAGATGACCTCGCTCCTCGTGGGCTGTGGCCTTCCGGGCGGTATGATGGGCTCGATGCTCGCCGACCTGAAGGGCTTCAAGGCCGCCATCAACGCCTCCGAGCGCGCCCACGGCAAGCCGGAGAGCAGCCTCGATACCCTGATGGTGCGCCTCTTCAACGAGGTCGAGTACGTATGGCCGAAGCTCGGCTACCCGCCGCTCGTGACCCCGTTCAGCCAGTATGTGAAGAACACCGCCCTGATGAACCTGATGGCGATGAGCTCCGACAAGCCGCGCTTCTCTACGATCGACAAGGATACCTGGGGCATGATCCAGGGCAAGATGGGTAACCTCCCGGGCCCCCTCGCGCCGGAAATCATCGAGCTTGCGAAGGAAAAGGGCATGGAATTCCATACCGAGAACCCGCAGGACAACTATCCGGACGAGCTGCCGAAGTTCCGCCAGATGATGAAGGACGAGGGCTGGGATTGCGGCCAGGACGACGAAGAACTCTTCGAGCTGGCGATGCACGAGCGCCAGTACCGCGACTACAGGAGCGGTATCGCGAAAGAGCGCTTCAACAAGGAGCTCGAGGACTTCCGCGCGAAGGCCGGCGCCCCGATCGAGGTGGTCCGCCCGGTCGTCGAGATGCCGAAGTTCGACGTCGAGGAATACACGAAGAAGTATCCGAAGGCCGTTCCCGTCCAGGCTCCCGTCAAGGGCAAGCTCCTCTGGCAGGTCGACGTCGACGACGCCTCCGCGGCGCCCGTCGCCGGGACCAAGGTCGAAGCCGGCAAGCCGATGGGCTATGTCCAGGCCTACTACGGAATGGAAGAGATCGTGCCTGCCGTGAACGGCCGCGTCGTCGCGACCCTCGGCAAGCAGGGCGAAGATGTCGCCAAGGGCGAGATTGTCGCCTTCGTCCAGGAGTGATGGAAAAAACAAGATTATTGATCGTCGGTGGCGGCCCTGCAGGATACACGGCCGCCATCTACGCGTCTCGCGCGGCGCTCTCCCCGGTGCTTTATGAGGGGATGGAGCCGGGCGGGCAGCTCACGACCACGACCGTGGTCGAGAACTACCCCGGCTTCCCGGAAGGCGTCGAGCCCCTGCCGCTGATGGACGGGATGCGCGCCCAGGCCCTGCGCTTCGGCGCCGACATCCGCCGCGGCGTCGTCGTGAAGGCGGACCTCTCCGCCCGTCCCTTCAAGGTGACGGTCGACAACGGCGACGAGCTGGAAGCGGATGCGCTCATCATCGCGACCGGCGCGACCGCCCGCTACCTCGGACTCCCGTCCGAGCTGGCGTACCGCGGCCGCGGCGTCTCCGCCTGCGCGACCTGCGACGGCTTCTTCTACCGGAAGAAGGTGGTCGCCGTCGTCGGCGGGGGAGACACGGCCTGTGAGGAGGCGACCTACCTGGCCGGCCTCGCGCGCCAGGTCTATATGATCGTCCGCCGCGACGTCCTCCGCGCCTCGAAGGCGATGCAGGAGCGCGTGGCGGCGACCCCCAACATCGAAATTCTCTGGAACTGCCAGACGCAGGAAGTCCTCGGCGACGAGGAAGGCGTGACCGGGATCCGCGTCGCGCGCAAGGATGGCGAGGTTTTTGAACTCGCCATCGACGGATTTTTCCTCGCCATCGGCCACCACCCCAACGCGGAGCTGTTCTCCCCTTGGGTGGAAACGGACGCGGAAGGCTACATCGTGACGGACGGAAAGACCTCCAGGACCAGTGTGGAGGGCGTTTTCGCCGCCGGCGATGTCCAGGACCCCCGCTACCGCCAGGCAATCACGGCGGCCGCCTCCGGGTGCCGCGCCGCGCTGGACGCGGAAAAGTTCCTGCTTGAAAAACAATAGACTATGAAGTATCTGAGGTACGCCATCCTTCCGCTCGTCGCAGCCCTGCTCGTGACCGTGTCCTGCAAGTCGGAGTTCGAGACCCTGCTTGCCGGCAACGACGAGGAACTGAAATACGCGACCGCGTTCGACTGTTTCAACCAGGGCAAATACTCGAAAGCCGCCCAGCTGTTCGAGTCCCTCTCCCAGCTGACCGACGGAACCGCCCGCGAGGACACGGTCCGCTACTATCTGGGCCTGAGCAACTACCGTTTCCGTGACTACTACACGGCCGAGACGAACTTCTCCGATTTCATCACGAAGTTCCCCCTGAGCCCCTTCGTCCCCGACGCGATGTTTATGCGCCTCGACTGTATGTACCGCTCGACGCTGCGTTACGAGCTGGACCAGACCCCGACGACGAAGGCCCTCGCCGCGATTGCGACCTACGTCGAAGAGTATCCGGATACGCCCCACGCCAACGAGTGCCTCAGTATGATTACGGACCTGTCCGAGCGCCTCGACCGCAAGGCGTACGAGGCCGCCCGCCTCTATTATAAGATGGAAGACTACCTCGCCGCCCGCGTCGCCCTGAAGAACGTCCTGAAGGACGACGCCGACAACGTCTACCGCGAGGACATCCTCTATTATTCGGCGATGGCCTCCTACAGGTACGCCCTCAACAGTGTCCAGGACAAGCGCCACGACCGCTACCTGACCTTCCAGGACGACTACTTCACCTTCATCGGCGAGTATCCCGATTCCGCGTACCGGCCGGAGCTCGACGTGATGTACAAGCGCTCCCAGAAAGCCCTAGGCAAGTTCACGGGCTCCGACGAGGAGCTCGAGCTCGAAAAGAAGTAAAAAAACTTTTGAAACTTCCGGCCCCGCGCCGGAAGTATTGTATATGAACGAAAGAAAAGCAAGTATATCATATGGAAAACAAGAAGAAAGTCCCTACCAACACCATCACCCGTGATGTCAAGTACCTGGCCGAACCTACCGGCAATATCTATGAGTCCGTCGTCGTCCTCTACAAGCGCGCGAACCAGATCGCCCTGGCCGAGAAGAAAGAACTGAACAAGAAGCTCGAAGATTTCAAGAACGAGCGCGACACGATGGAAGAGGTGTTTGAAAACAAGGAGCAGATCGAGATTTCCAAGTACTACGAACGTCAGCCGAAACCGGACCTCGTCGCGATTTCGGAATTCGAGAACGACGAGCTCTACTACCGCAAGGCGAAGGACGAATAAATGCTCAAGGCGCTCCACGTCAGGAATTACGTGCTCATAGACTCTCTGGATGTTGTATTTCCGGAGGGTCTTGTCATCATATCCGGACAGACCGGCGCCGGTAAGTCCATCCTCCTGGGAGCCCTGTCCCTGCTGACGGGCGCCAAGGCGGACGCCTCCGTGATCTCGGAGGGTGCCGCCAGCTGCGTCGTCGAAGGGGAATTCGAAGGCGTCGATCCGGCGCTGGATGCGCTGCTGGAAGCGGAAGGCGTCGAGCCCGGCGGCGGGAGCCTCCTCATTCGCCGCGTCGTGAACGCGACCGGCCGCTCCCGCGCCTTCGTCAACGACTGCCCCGTCCAGGCCGGCCTCCTCGCCGACCTCGCCGGCCGGCTCGTCGACATCCACTCCCAGCACGACACCCTCCTGCTTCGCGACAAGCGCTACCAACTCTCCGTCCTGGACTACTACGCCGGCAATGGCGAACTCCTCCAGGCTTGCGGAACCCATTTCCGCCGCGTCCGGGAGCTGGAACGTGCGCTGTCCGAGCTCATCGAACGGGCGGAGCGCGCCCGGGCGGAGCACGAATTCACCCAGGCCGCCTGCGCCCGCCTCGAGGCCGCCCATCTCACCGAAGGCGAGCTGGAGGAGCTGGACGCGGAGCACGCGCGCCTGGCGAACGCCGAACAAATCAAGGAAGAAATCTACCGCGTCACGGAAGCTGACCTGGACGCCAGCCTCAAGGAGGCGGGCAAGGCCCTCGGCCGCCTGGCGCGTTACGTCCCCGCCGCCGCGGAATGGGAGCAGCGCCTCGCCGGTGCGCGCCTCGAGGTGGCGGATATCCTCTCCGAGCTGGAAGCGCTCGATGCGCGCACGGACCTCTCCGGCGAAGCGCTGGAGCGCGTCGAGTCGCGCCTCGCGACGCTCCACGAGCTGATGCGCAAGCACGGCTGCGATTCGCTCGAAGCGCTCATCGCCGTGCGCGATTCGCTGCGCGCGACGCTCTCCGACGGGAGCGCGCTCGCCGAGCGCCGGGAGGCGCTTGAGGCGGAGCTC
>LUZF01000039.1 GCA_001602865.1 Bacteroidales bacterium Bact_14 | reverse complement strand
GGACGGGCCGGACATCGCGCTCCTGCGGGCGCGCGTGGCCGCCCATCCCGCCTGGTTCGACGACTGCCCGCCGGGCGCGGCCTTCAACGAGACGGAGATCATCGACACGGACGGGAACGTGTACCGGCCGGACCGCGTCGTGGTCCGGGACGATGCCGTCGTCGTCATCGACTACAAGTTCGGCGAGCCCCGGCCCGCCTACATCGCCCAGGCCCGGCGCTACGCGCGCCTGTACCGGGATATGGGCTACAAGACCGTAAAAGCTTATCTGTGGTATGTATATGAAGACAGACTGGAAGAAGTTTAGCTGGCTGGCCGCGGCGCTGCTGTTTGCCGCCTGCACCCCCCGCGCGGAGGAACTCGCCCTGTACGTGGGGACCTATGGCAAGAACTATTATAAGGTGGCGTTCACGGACGGCACCTTCTCCGCGCCGGTCCCGATTCCGGCGAAGGATCCGTCCTACCTCGCGACAGGGGAGGGCGCGAACCTGTATGCCGTTTCCGAGACCGGACCGGATTCCGGCATCTACTCCTTCGCGGACGACGTGAAGACCGCCTACCGCGGCGAGATCGGGGACGATCCGTGTTTCCTCACGGTGCTCCCCGGCCGGCCGTATGTCGTGACCGCGGACTACTCCGGCGGCTCTGTCTCCGTCTTCGGCCTGGATGCCTCCGGCGCCCTCACGGAGCGCGTGGAAGTCCATCAGTACCAGGGTTCCGGCCCCGTCGCCTCCCGCCAGCGTTCCGCCCACATCCACCAGGTCAAGGTCATCCCCGGCACGGACTGGCTCCTCGCCTCCGACCTCGGCTCCGACTGCATCCGCGTCCTGCACATCAACGATGCGGGCAGCCCGGAAGTCCTGACGGACCATCCGGAACTCACGGTTCCCTGCGGCCCCGGCGCCGGCCCGCGCCACTATGAATTCAACACGGCCGCCGGCCTGCTCTACCTGCTCACGGAAATCTCCGGCGAAGTCCTGGTCTTCCGCCTCGGGAAGACCGCGGACGGCGCCCCGACCTTCACGCTTCTCCAGCGCCTCCAGGCCGATGAAACGGGCGTGGACGGCAGCGCCGACATCCATCTCCATCCCTCCGGCCGCTTCCTCTACACCTCCCACCGCCTCCGGAACGACGGCCTCTCCATCTTCGCCGTCGGCGACGACGGGCTGCTCCGCAAGACCGGCTACGTCCCGACGGAGTCGCATCCCCGCAACTTCCTGCCGACGCCGGACGGCCGCTACCTCCTCGTCGCCTGCCGCGATTCCGGCAACATCCAGGTCTTCGCCGTCGATGAAAAAGACGGAGGGCTGACCCCGCTTCCGGAATCAACCCTCCATTTTGACGGCGACAGGCCCGTCTGTATCATTCCCGCGCGTTAGCGCAGGGTAATCAGTTCATAATCGCGCGTGCCGAGGCCGATCTTTTCGGCGTGGGCGAGGCAGGCAGTCCAGTCGGAGACGGGATTGTTGTTCTTGAAATGGTCGTGGTGGTCGTGGAAACCGGGACCGGCCATGTTGTCGCCGAGCTGGCTGTTGCGCAGCGGCGTCGCGGCCTGGCAGAGGTCGGCGCAGGCCTGGTCGAGGGCCAGCGGGTCGAAGGAGGCGAGCATTCCGATGTCCGGGAGGATCGGGGCGTCGTTCTCCTGGTGGCAGTCGCAGTTCGGGGAGACGTCGACGATCAGGGAAATATGGAAATGCGGCCTGCCGTCCACGACGGCCTTGGCGTATTCGGCCATCTTGCGGCCGAGCATCTCCGGCGCGTCGAAGTTGGAGAAGGAGATCGCGTCGAAGTTGCAGGAGCCGAGGCACCGGCCGCAGCCGACGCAATGCTCCTGGTCGACGGTCATCTTGCGGCGCGCGGCGTCGAAGACGAGGCCGCCGTTGGCGCACTCCTTCTGGCACTTGCGGCAACCGCGGCAGAGTTCGGGGTTGATCTCGGCCTTGCCGCTGCTGTGCTGGTCCTTCTTGCCGGCGCGGGAACCGCTGCCCATGCCGATGTTCTTGATGGCGCCGCCGAAGCCCGCTTCCTCGTGGCCCTTGAAATGGGTGAGGCTGATGAAGATGTCGGCGTCCATGATGGCGCGGCCGATGTAGGCCTCCTTGACATACTCTCCGCCCGCGACGGGGACGGCGAGGTCGTCGGTGCCCTTGAGGCCGTCGCCGATGAGGATCGGGCAGCCTGCGGCGAGGGGCGTGAATCCGTTCTCCCAGGCGCAGTAGAGGTGCTCCAGGGCGTTCTTACGGAAGCCCGGGTACATCGTGTTGCAGTCGGTCAGGAAGGGCTTGCCGCCGAGGGCCGTGACCGTGTCCACGACCGCGCGGGCGTAGTTGGGGCGCAGGAAGCTGAGGTTGCCGTGCTCGCCGAAATGGATCTTGATGGCGACGAACTTGCCGTCGAAGTCGATATCGCCGATGCCGGCGGTCCGGATGAGGCGCTGAAGCTTCTTGGGAAGGGGCTCCCCGTAGGCCGGGGTGCGGAAATCGGTGAAGTAAACTTTGGCTTTTTCCATAGTTGCAAATGTAAAAAAGAAATGCAAAAATGCTATCTTTGTAAACTGGTTAATTTGAAGAAAAAACGAAAATAAATATGTACGAAAACGACAACAACGCCGGACTGGACTATAATACCGAACGGGAGAAGCTGAAGGTGCCCGAGTTCGGCCGCAACGTACTGAAAATGATCGAGCATCTGCGGACGATCGAGGACCGCGCGAAGCGGACCGAGCAGGCCGCGGCGGTCGTGAAGGTAATGGAGATCCTGAATCCGCAGGTCCGCCAGCAGGAGGATTTCGAGCATCGCCTCTGGGACCAGCTCTACATCATCGCGGGCTTCGACCTCGACGTCGATTCCCCGTTCCCGGCGCCGACGGTCGAGCAGATCCAGACCCGCCCGGTCGCGATTCCGCTGAAGAAGCGCCCCCTGAAGGCGACCCATTACGGCCGCAACATCGAAAGCATCATCGACCTCATCGCCGGCGAGCCGGAAGGCGAAGTGAAGACGGCGATGATCCGCTCCCTGGCGATCTATATGCGTCAGCAGTACCTGATCTGGAACAAGGACAGCGTCGCGGACGAGACGATCTTCAAGGACATCGAGGTCCTCTCCGAGGGCCGGATCAAGGTCCCGGAAGGCATCAGCCTCTCGAAGATCTCCGGCGACGCGAGCTTCGCCCGCCCGGGCTTCGCCCAGGGCCAGAACGGCTCCAAGCACGGCGGCCGCCGGCAGGGCCAGAACCGGAAAAACAAGAAAAAACAGCAGCAGCAATAAATGAAGTGGGATGAATCGCAGAAGACCGTCGCCCGGCGCGTGACGGGGATTTGCGTGGCCGCCTTCACGGTGTTCACGCTCCTTGCCTCGTTGTCCTACCTCGGGACCTGGCAGGTCGACCAGAGCCTGCTGACCGACCCGGAGATGATGGATTCCGGCGTGCAGGTCAGCAACGCCGCCGGCAAGCTCGGCTTCCGGATGGGCCATCTGCTCGTCTGCGAATGGTTCGGCCTGGGCAGCTTTGCGCTGCTCGTGATCCTGGCCGCCGTCGCGATCCGGCTCATTACCGGAAAGTGGCGCTTCTCGCTGGTGCGGACGACGCTCCTCGCGCTCTCGGGCGCGTTCGTCGCCTCGCTCGTGCTCGCGATGGCGGGCGCGATCGCCGGCCCTGACCTCGCCTTCGGCGGCGGTCTGGGCGGCCGCCTCGGCCATTTCCTCGTCGGCTGGGCGAAGAACCTGGTCGGCCCGGTCGTGACGGTGCTCGGCGTGGTGCTGCTCGCGCTGGGATGGCTGTTCCTGGCGAGCCCCCGCTTCTCCAACTGGGTCGCGGGCCTGAGCCGGAGCGCGGAGCCTGCGGAGGCGCCGGAGACCCCGGAGCCGGCGCCGGTATCGCTGATGCCGGAGATCCCGGAAGAGCCGGAGGTGGAGGAGACCCCGGTGGAGCCGCTCCCGAAGGTCGAGAAGCGGCCGCGCAGGCAGCGTGATACCGAAGAGGATGTGACCCCGGACCCGACGCTTGAAGTGATCGAGGGCGAAGGCTTCTCGACCGAGATCAAGAAGCCCCTGCCGCCGATCGATATGCGCGTCGAGGAGGTCCCGAACTACAAGATGCCGCAGCTGGACATCCTCGAGACCTACGCCGAATCGAAGAAGGAAGTCTCCCCGGAGGAGATGACCCGCAACAACAACAAGATCCGCGCGGTCCTCGCCAACTACAAGATCCAGGTCCTCGAAGTCAAGGCCGTTCCGGGCCCCTCCGTGACCTTATATAAGGTGTATCCGGCCCCCGGCGTGCGTATCAGCGAGATCCGCAAGCTCCAGGAGGACATCGCGATGTCCCTGAACGCCCGCGGCGTGCGCGTCGTGACGCTCGAGGACTCCGTGGGCATCGAGGTCGCGAACGACAACGCCTCGATCGTCCCGCTCCGCGCGATGCTGAACGACAAGAGTTTCCGCGAGAGCAAGGCGGAGCTCCCCGTCGCCATCGGCTACACGATTACCCAGAAGGTCAAGGTCTTCGACCTCGCCGACACGCCCCACCTCCTGATTGCCGGTGCGACGAAGCAGGGCAAGTCCGTGGGCCTCAATGTGATCGTCTCCTCGCTGCTCTATTCCAAGCATCCGTCCGAGCTGAAGCTCGTCTTCATCGACCCGAAGATGGTCGAGTTCTCCTCCTATGCCCATCTCCTGAAGCACTACCTCGCCGTCCTGCCGGACGCCGCGGACGAGGAGGACGAGAAGCTGAGCGCCATCGTGAAGAAGCCCAAGGAGGCCGAGAAGATCCTCCGGAGCCTCTGCATCGAGATGGACGAGCGCTATGAGCTCCTGAGCAAGGCCTTCGTCAACAACGTCAAGCTCTACAACGAGAAATACAAGGCGCGCCACCTCCTCCCGACGGAAGGCCACCACTTCATGCCGTATATGGTCGTCGTGGTCGATGAGTACGCCGACCTGACGATGTCCGTCGGCGCCTCCGCCGAGAGCAAGGCCCTCGCGAAGAGCATCCAGACCTCGATCATCCGCCTCGCCCAGAAGGGCCGCGCCGCCGGCATCCACGTGATCCTGGCGACCCAGCGCCCGTCGGTCGACGTCATCTCCGGCATCATCAAGACCAACTTCCCGACCCGCATCGCCTTTCGCGTCGCCTCCCGCATCGACTCCCAGACGATTCTCGATACCCCGGGCGCGGAGAAGCTGATCGGCAAGGGCGATATGCTCTACTACGCGGGCGTGGAGACGGAGCGCGTCCAGTGCGCCTTCATCAGCAACAACGAAATCAATGCAATCACCAAATACATCGGTGCCCAGACCGGCTTCCGGCAGTGCTACAACACGCCGTATTACCTGCCTTCCCCGGCCCCCGCGGAGGGCGAAGCTGGCGGTGCCAGCATCGATATGAACGATTTGGACGAACGTTTCGAGGAAGCCGCCAGACTGGTGGTGATGACCCAGAAAGGATCGACCTCCGACCTCCAGCGCCGGCTTGGCATGGGTTATGCAAAAGCAGGTAGGGTAATGGACCAGTTGGAGGCGGCGGGCATCGTAGGCCCGCAGGAAGGCTCCAAGCCGCGCCAGGTACTGATCCAGGACATTGAAGAACTGGGTACGATCCTCAAAACGTTTGGAAGATGAAAAAGCTGATCCTTTCCCTCGCCTGCCTGCTGGCGTTCCTCCAGGGCCAAGCCCAGGACTGGACAAAGCAGTGCGTCTCTTTCGACTTCTCCTACCGGGTGGAAGGAAACATTCCGCTTTCCGGCGACGGTCACGCCCGCCTGCAGGGCAAATGCTTCTGCGTCAAGGCCGGCCTGGTCGAGTACTGGTGCAACGGGGAGACCCAGTGGGTCATCGACAAGGAGGCCCGCGAAGTCTACATCCAGGCCGCGGAGGACTATGCTTCCTTCCTGAAGAGCCTCGATGTCAAGACCTCCGGCGGCAAGGTCACCGGCGCGACCGTGACCCTCGACGAGGAAACGAAACTCGTCCTGGACGTCCGCAACCTCGAAAACGCGGCGCTGGTCGATGCCGCTGAATTCGCGTTCGACACTTCCGTCCTGACGAAGGACTATGTAATTACGGATCTCCGCTAGTCGGCGTTGGAGACGCGGATGCAGCGGACGGGGGCGAGGAAGTCGTCTTTGTAGCCGGCGTTTGCATAGACGCCGGTTTTATCCATGAAGAGATAGCGGTAGAGGGCCATGTCGGCGTCATACTCGTCGGAGGTCCAGAAGACGGCGAACTCGCGGAAGCCGGTGAAGCCGTATTTGCCGGCGTGGCCGGCGGCGGCATAGCCGTAGGGGAGGATGGAGAGATGGTCGTCGTTGGTGATGGTGACGTTCGGCCAGTACTCCCAGAGCGCTTCTTCCTCATCGTTGAGGGTCGCGTTGCCCATCAGGCGGCCGGCGACGCCCTCGAAGGTCTCCCGGGGCTGGAACCCGCCTTCCGGGTTGTAGCGGGCGGCGAGGGCGGCCCAGTCGGCGTCGGACGGCAGGGACCATCCTTCCGGACAGGCCTGTGCGGCCTCATTCCAGGTATAATACATTCCGAAGACATCCTTGACGGCGGGGCAGTAGTCGTACGGCTGGCCTGCGCCTTCCCAGGCGAGGTTGCGGGCGAACCAGTCGACGCCGCCGAGGGTCATATACGGATATTGCTTGTTGTCACGCGGGTCGGTGAAGACGCCCGAGGCGGACGAGAAGTCCAGGCCGCGGACGCTGTTCTGCGGGTCGATGACGGTCGTCTCCTGGGTGCAGCTGGAGGTATAGTAGCCGGACGCGAAGGCGGTCACCTTGACCTGGAGGGTCACGAGGGTATCGGGGACGGTATAGATCAGGTCCGGGCTCTTGCTGGCGGGGTCCGCCTCCCGGCGGCTGGTGTCGATCTGGCTCGTCGGGGTCACGGCCCAGGCGTAGCCGAGGCTGCCGCCGTCGGGGCGGCGGACGCCGGTCGGGGAGAGGGTCACGTTGTCACCGGCCTGGAGGAACTGCGGGATCGTGAAATAGACGGATCCGTAGAGGTAATCGCTCAGTTCTTCCTCCTCTTCCTTTTTGCAGGAAACGGCGGCCAGGGAGGCCGCGAGGGCCAGCAGAAGGCATATATGCTTGAATTTCATCGTAAGGTGCCGGTCTTATTTTGCAAATATCGCATTAAAATAGCAAAAAGCCACTAACTTTGTGCAAATACTTTGCCGAAACACCCCGATGAAGCGCCGTCTTTTCCTGTTTTTCGCCCTCCTTGTCCTGCTGCCGTCCTGCCGTCGGCCGGGGGACTATGTCCTGCTCAATGGATATGCCCAGGGAGGCGTGTATGCCGTGAAATACAACGCGGCGGGGGTCCGGGTTCCGCGGGAGGAAGTTGCTGCCGCGGTGGATTCCCTGCTGGGAAAGATCGACCGCACGCTGTCGGGCTACAACAAGGGCTCGGTGCTGAGCCGCTACAATGCCGGGGAGGCCGTCGGGCCGGACGCGATGTTCGACGAGGTCTGGGCGCGGGCGCGGGCGTACCGGGAGGAGACGGGGGGCGCGCTGGACTGCGCCGCCGCCCCGCTCTTCGACATCTGGGGCTTCGGCTTCACGGACGGCGCCGCGCCGGACGAAGCGGCGGTCGCCGCCGCCCTGGCCCTCGCCCGGGAAGAAAAACAGCTGAATTTCAATGCGATAGCCCAGGGTTACAGCTGCGACCTCGTCGCGTCTTACCTTCGCTCCATCGGTGTCAAGGATATGCTCGTGGACATCGGCGAAATCTTCTGCCAGGGCCGGAATCCCTCCGGGAAGCCCTGGACCATCGGCGTGGACCGCCCGGAAGACGGCAATATGACCCCGGGCGCGAACCTGCAGGCCGTTTTCCAGGCCAGCGGCGCCCCGCAGGGCATCGTGACCTCCGGCAACTACCGCAAGTTCTACATCCGCGACGGGCGGAAATATGCCCATACCATCGACCCGCGGACCGGGTACCCCGTCAGCCACAACCTCCTCAGCGCGACCCTTGTAGCGCCTACGGCGATGGACGCCGACGCCTATGCGACCTACTGTATGGTCATCGGCCTCGCCGAGGCGCAGGCCTTCATCCTCGGCCGCGACGACCTGGAGGGCTACCTGATCTACGACGAGGACGGGCAGATGAAATCCTGGAGTTCCCCGGGTTTCGAGGTGCAGGTCTACTAAGCTACATTTCCCCGATCGTCTCCAGCGTGCCGAGCAGGGCGCGCGCGAGCGCGTCGCAGAGGCGCACCGCCGCCGGCGGGCACGCCC
>LUZF01000038.1 GCA_001602865.1 Bacteroidales bacterium Bact_14 | reverse complement strand
AGGCGAAGGCGGCGAACGTCGCCGCCGCCTTCCGCCCCTCCCGCCGCCTCCGCGCCGGCCCTCCCCCGCGCCACATCCTCCTCGTCGACGACGTCTTCACGACCGGCGCAACCCTGCGGGAATGCGCCCGCACGCTGCGTTCCGCGCTCGGCCCCGACATCCGGATCTCGGCTGTAACGCTGGCTTGCATAGCCAAATAATATTCTTATATTTGTAGTCCAACATAAATGAACACTAACAAATGAAAACTTTCCTTTTCCTTCAGAACCTCGGTGCAGGAGAAATAATTATCATCGCGCTTGTCGTCCTTCTTCTCTTCGGCGGAAAGAAGATTCCTGAGCTTATGCACGGCATCGGCAAGGGCGTCCGCAGCTTCAAGGAAGGCGTCAACGATGTCACGAAGGACATCGAAGGCATCGACACGACCATCTCCAACAAGCCGGAAGAAAAGAAGTAATCCCTCCCCGCAACCCCTATGGAGAATAACCAGGAAATGAGCTTCTGGGACCACCTGGAAGCGCTTCGGTGGACTTTGTTCCACATCCTGATCGCCCTGGTCATCGCGGTTGTCGCCATTTTCATCATCCTGCCGGACATCTTCGACAGCTTTGTCCTCGGTCCGACGGACGGCAGTTTCTTCCTGTACAGGTGGCTCGGGTCGCTCGGCGGCAGCGGCGGCGGCAAAGGCGCGTCGCTGATGCCCAATTTCAGCGGAGACTACCACATTGACATCATCAACATCAATGTGGCGACCCAGTTCCTGACCCACATCACGACCTCCCTCTGGTTCGCCCTGGTCGTCATCTTCCCGTATGCGATCTACGAAATCTGGAAGTTCATCCGCCCCGCGCTCTACAAGCGCGAGCAGCGGAATGTCCGCGGCGCCTTCTTCTTCGGTACCCTGCTGTTCTTCCTCGGTTGCACGGTCGGCTACTGCGTGGTCTTCCCGCTGACCTTCCGCTTCCTGACCCAGTACCAGGTCTCCGGCGCGATCGCCAACACGATCTCCCTGAACTCCTATATGACCAACTTCATCACGATCGTCTTCGTGATGGGCCTGGTCTTCGAGATCCCGATCCTCGCCTGGCTCCTTTCGATCATCGGCGTGCTGAAGAAAGCCTTCCTGAAGGAGTACCGCCGCATCGCGGTCGTCGCGCTCCTCGTCCTCGCCGCGCTCATCACCCCGTCCGGCGACCCGTTCACGCTCTCGATCGTGTTCCTGCCGCTGTTCCTGCTGTACGAAGTTTCCATCCTGGTGGTAAGAGAATAAAAAAAACCGGCCCTCGCGGGTCGGTTTTTTTATGTTCGGAACTGTCCTACTCGTAGGACGGTTTTACAAAGTCATTGGCGTACAGGTACTCGGCGCTCTCGCGTGCAGTTCTGTACATATCGTTGTAGCTGGACGCCTCCATCTCGACGACGTAGGCCTTGGTACCGGCCACGTCGAAGTTCTTGAAGATGGCATCGAAGCCAACCATACCGCTCTGGCCGATCTCCTTCCAGTCCTTGATATGGAGGACTTTGAAGCGGCCCGGATACTTGTTGAAGTAGAACACCGGGCTGACCTTGCCGATCACGGCCCAGTACACGTCCATCTGGAAGAAGACGTACTGCGGATCCGTATTCTCGAGCATAAAGTCATAGACGACCTGGTCCTCGAGCTTCTCGAACTCGAAGCTGTGGCTGTGGTATCCGAAGAGCATGCCTTCCGCGGTGAAGAGCTTGCCGACCTCGTTGAGGTAGTTGCAGAACACCTTCAGCTCCGCGAGGGAGGTCGGACGGCGCATCGACGGAATGACGACGACGGACATGCCGGCCGCCTTGTGGGCGGGAATCGCTTCCTTCCACCATTCGATGGCGGCGGTCAGGTCGCCGGTCTCGAGCTCTTCCTTCGTCAGGTTGCGGTTGGTATGGGAGGAGAAAGACTTCAGTCCGGCAGCCTCGACATCAGCCTTGTACTGCTCCGGGGAAACCCCGTAGAACAGGCCATTGCTGTAGCTGGCAGCCTCGACGGAAGTGTATCCGTACTCCTTGATGGCTTTGAAAACTGCCTCGTGGTTCTGCTGGTAGAGCTCCGGGCGGCCGATCAGCTGACGGAAGGAGTAAAGTTGGATGGACATTTCCTTCTCCACCTTCTTCTCCGTGCAGGAGGCCAGCGCGAGGAGCGCTGCAGCGATGACAAGTAACTTCCTCATTAGTCGAGAACCTTAAGACGGATGTTGCGGAACCAGACGACGTCGCCGTGATCCTGGAAACCGATGTAACCCTCGTGGTTCTCGCCACCGCAGTTGTTCAGGAGCTCGAACGCGAGCGGCCATGCCTCCTCGCTGAACTTGCTGGCCTGCAGCATATCAGTCCACTTCTGGGTCCACAGGTGGTATTCGAGGACGTTCTCGTCGTTCTGGTAGTGGACGACGGTACCCTGGTACACCAGGATCTTCGCCTTGTTCCACTCGCCGAACGGCTTGGAGTTCTGCGGCTTCGCAGGAATCATGTCATAGAGGGAAGCGGACTGACGGTTGCCGTCCTTGCCAAGCTTCGCATCCGGATGATTCTCGTTGTCAAGCACCTGGTACTCAGGGCAGGAGATGTAGATAGGCTCATAGCGGGTCTCACCATCCTTTTCGGTGGTGACTTCCTGGGCCAGGTAGAAGATACCGGAGTTGGCACCCTTGGAGACCTTCCACTCAAGCTCGAATTCGAAATTCTTGAACTTGTGGGCAAAAATCAGGTCGCCACCGTCCCCCTGCTGGGCTTCGCCGCCGCCCGTACCGTTGAATTTGATACAGCCGTCTTCGATCGTCCACTTGGAAGGAACGCGGTCTTTGCCATAGCCTCTCCAGCCATTGAAGGTCTTGCCGTCGAACAGGATGTAGTAGCCATCCTTGTCCTGCGGGACCTGGGAAAGGTCGATATTCGGACCGTCAGCAATAGTATACACAGGCTTACCGTTGTCTGCAGGCTCGGCGGCTTTCTTCTTACCCCCGCAGGAGATTGCGAGGGTAAGAATCATAGCTGCGCCGGCGATAATCAATAATGCTTTTTTCATCTTGAATTATCTTTCGACTGAATTAGTTAATTAATCCTGGGGCATTGCAGGAAGCTCGTAACCGTTCTTGTAGGTGTGCTTGATGAGCTCGGCAGCGAACTCGCGGGCGTTGACAGGATCGGTGTAGGTCTTCCGGAAGGTCGGGTGGCCTTCGTTGATTTCGAAACCGTCGTGGATAACCGAACGGACCGTCGCGTCAGCAGGAATGTTGGTGAATTCCATATTCGCACCATCCCACTCGAGTTCGCGGTTCAGGCCCTGGAGACGGACGGCGAGAACACCCATCGTAACCATCTCGGTGAACGGACCGGCCTCGGAGAAGTCGGAAGCGGAGAGGACGCGATTTGCGGGCTCTTCCTTGCAGGCGCGGACCCAGTCCATCTGGTGGGACTCGGTGATGTCGCGGAGCACCTTCGGGCTGTTCGGCTTGCGGCCGGAGAGGAGCCAAGGATTGACACCGTAGCAACCGCAGATGAGGGTGTCCTTCGTACCGTGGAAGATACAGCAGCCACCCTGGACGTTCATGTCGACGCCAGCCGGGAATCCTTCCGGACGAGGAGGCTTCAGGCCACCGTCATACCACCAGACCTCGACCTCAGGCATAGCGACCTTCGGCATGTTCTCGCGGGCCGGGTAGGTGTACTTCACGATCTGGGCGTTCGGGCAGGACTCGCTCAGGAGGAGAGTCGAGCTACCCTGGACCTTCGTCGGATAACCGAGCTTGAGGGCCTTGAAGACCGGGTGGAGGATATGGCAGGCCATATCACCGAGGGCACCGGTACCGAAGTCCCACCAGCCGCGGAAGTTCCACGGGGTGTAGATCTCGTGATACGGACGCGGTTCGGCGGGGCCGATGAAGCTATCCCAGTTCATGGTCGCAGGAGCGGCCATGTTCTCGGTAGGACGCTCGAGGCCCTGGGGCCAAATCGGACGGTCGGTGAAAGCCTCAACCTTGGTGACTTCACCGATCTGGCCATCCCAAATCCACTCGCAGGTCTGGCGTACGCCGGCGCCGGAGGCACCCTGGTTACCCATCTGGGTCGCCAGCTGGTACTTCTTCGCGAGCTTGGTCAGAAGGCGGGCTTCATACACGGAGTGGGTCAGCGGCTTCTCCACGTAGACGTGCTTGCCGGCGGTCATCGCGGTCGCGGCAACGAGCGCGTGGGTATGGTCCGCGGTAGCGACCATCACGGCGTCGGCCTTGTCCAGCATCTCGTCGAAGCAGACGCGGAAATCGTTGTACTTCTTGGCATCCGGATAGCGCTGGAACACCGGGTCGGCATACTTCCAGTCGACATCGGCCAGAGCGATGATGTTCTGGGACTCCATGGCACGGAGGTCAGCGGAGCCACGACCACCGACACCCACGCCGATGATGTTCAGCTTGTCGCTGGGAGCCACTTTCTTCTTCTTGGCAGCGGGCTCTTTCGCGAAGACGGAGTTGGAAGCAACGGCCATACCGGCAGCTGCGGCGGTTCCTGCCTTGAGGAACGATCTTCTTGACATTTCAGACATAATGCATTAATTAGAAGTTAGTAATATAGTTGATAACTGATAAACAATTACGTTCGTCCTTATTTGTGGCGGATCAGGCCGTAGCCCTCCCCTTCCTTCATGTTCCAGCGGCGCTGGTGGATCTCATCCAGCTCCTCGAGCGTTCCCTTCGCCGGCATATCGTGGGTCCACGCATCATCCAGGCACTTCCACGCAAACTCGGAAGCGACCACGGCGTCCTTGAAGGACGGCAGGTTGATCGGCCTTCCTGCGTCGATCGAAGCTGCGAAATTCTTCAGCAGCACGTCGATGTTCTTGCCTCCGTGGGGACGCGTCACGCGCTCCGTCACGTTGACGCCGTGCATATCCACGGTCGAATATTTAAAATCGTGCGACATCCGGACGATACCTTTCGTGCCCTGGATGTCCGCATACGACAGGTGGGTCTGGACCTTCGACAGCTGGCCATAGGTATGGCTCTGGGTGATGTCGAAGACGACGCCGTTTTCAAAGGTGCCCTGCGCCTGCAGCCACCACGGGTCCTTGTAGTTCCAGAAGCGCATCGCCTGCGCGCGCATCGTCTTGTACTCGCTTCCCGCGTAGAAGCGCGTGATGTCGACATAGTGCATCCCGCAGTCGTGGAAGGACGGTCCTTCGAAGTCGTGGCCCTCGCCCGGAGACAGGCCCGGCGTCATATGGCACAGCCGCACCACCGCCAGCTCCCCGATCTCTCCGGAGTCGATGAAATCCTTCATCATATTGTGGTACCACGAATTCCGCAGGTACAGGTTCACGGCGGACAGGCGTCCGGAACCCTCCACGGCCTTCCAGGCCCGACGTTCATTTTCCAGCGAATCCGCAATCGGCTTCTCGGAAATGACGTGTTTCCCCTTCGCCACCGCCATCTCGATCCGCTCGCATCTTCCCTCCGCCAGCGCCGCCAGGACGACTACATCCACCTCGGGGTCGTCATAAATGTCGTCAATATTGTCAGTAACGATCGCATTCGGCGCAACCTCCCTGGCCTTCCGGCGGGAAGGCTCATAGCTGTCGCACACATACTTCACAACCCAGCGCTCATCGGCCATCAACGCCTTCAGGAAGAATCCTCCCATCCGGCCGTATCCAACCAATCCAGCAACTATTTTACTCATTCTTAAAATGCGGTCTTATCAGTTTGGTAAATTTCTAAAAAATTTTCCAAAAACGCAAACCCGGAATTAAGCAACAATTTGCAAGATTTCGCATTTTAGACTGAAAAAATAGTTAAATCGATTCACTTTATTTACAAATATATACCAATTCAATCCCTTCCGCCTTTCCCAGGTTGCGGCTGTACTGCCGATCGGTCGGGTTGTTCCAGTGTTCGAAAACGCCGAGGCTGCCCACCACAGCGGTCCCGTCGCGCTCCGGGTCATACACCGTCCCCGACGGCGGATTTCCGGCCTGCGCGGCCTCGACCAGGTATGTGTCGCAGTACGGCACATCCCGCATCGTCGGGAAATTCGACACCAGGATGTCCAGGCCGACGGCGTCGATCGCGACCGGATCCTGCGAAGCGAGCAGCGTGCAGGCCCAGTCGTTGTTGAACGGCGCCAGGGGCCACTTCGTCGTCGGCTCCAGGTCCACCCGCGGGCTGCCGTACAGGCCGTCGATCAGGTACAGCATCGTCTTGCCGCCCAGGTCCTTATGGGCCATGAAGTCCACAAAGGTCATATACTTGGTCGTGCCGTCGCGGCGGTGGTTGAAGTTGTTGTGCTTGTTCAGCCGCCAGTTGGCGTGGATGCTCGTCGTCCCGTACCAGTTCTTGCCGCAGAGCGTCACACCCTGGCCCTCGTGTCCCTTGAGCAGCGCCATGTTGATCAGGTAGTCCGCCTCGATGGCGCAGTCCGCCAGGCCCCGTGCCAGGTCGCCGTTGTTGACGGAATACGGAATCGCGTCCATCGTGAAAGTCGCCTTCACGCGCCCGTTCTCCCCGTCGTGGTCCAGGTAGACCACGTCCGGGAACTCCGCCCGGCACTTGTCATAAATGTCATCCGTGATATAGCGGCTCGCATCGAACAGCGTCACGCAAGCCTGCGGCACCCCGCCTTCGCGAATGAGCGAGCGCAGCAGCGACAGCACCATATGCGGCGACGCGTTGATTTCCTTCGAATCCGCATTCGAGTAGGAATTGTTCATATTCGCCTTGATGGCGATCTTCTCCCCTTTCGTGTATCCGGCAGCCTTGCCGCGGTGCGTCTGGTTGAACGACTTGAACAGCGCTTTCCACGCCTTCTTCTCCGTCTTCTTCCCCGTCAGCGCACAGATCGCCTCCCGGACCATCCAGTCCGTATCCTCCTGGCGGTTCCAGCGGTCCTCGAACCACTGCCCAGTCGCCGCATCCCATCTCGCGGCCCCCGGCGCGTGCGTCCATACCACCCTTCCGGGATAAATACCCTTCGCCTCCCCCACCGGCTGGTTCGGGCCCATCACCATCGCCACTTCCTTCCCGTCCGCCGCCTGAATCTTGTTCACCGGCTCCACCGGCTGCACCGGCTGCCGCTGCTGCCGCTGCGGCTGCTGCGGCTGCTGCGCCACCAGCGTACCCGCCGCCAGCGCCACCGCCATCACCACCATCGCAATTCTTCTCACATTCATATTTCTTCGCATTTTAATTCCACATTCGCCCCAAATCTACCCATTTTCCCCGACATCCCCAAATCCTCCCCCACATTCTTGGGCGTCGCAGGTGCGGTAATAGTGGTGGTAACTGCGACAGTATTTGGGATGGAGAGCTGTTTTGCGTTGCAGGTACCGAGTATTTTTTCACACCTGCGACACCCAGACCCAGCAAATGCGTAGGAAAACAACCAGAGTCAGGACGGTGGGGGTGGGGGGCGGATTACTATTGGAGCAGCAGTAGTCCTGCCGGGACCAAATGGAAATACCTGTTTTTCAGATTTTCCATTTTTCTGGAAATATCTGGAAAACAGGTATTTTCAAACTTTGGTGGTCCCAGCAGGACTTGAACCTGCGACCCGCGGATTATGAGTCCGATGCTCTAACCGACTGAGCTATGGGACCGGCTCAGCGGCACCTGGGGCCGCCTGGCGTCAGACCTTGATCTCAACCTCGACTCCGGAGGGCAGCTCGAGCTTCATCAGCGCGTCGACGGTCTTGGCGTTGGATTCCTCGATGTCCAGAAGTCTGCGGTAAGAATCAAGCTCGAACTGCTCGCGCGCCTTCTTGTTGACGAAGGTCGAGCGGTTGACGGTGAAGATTTTCTTGTTCGTCGGGAGCGGAATAGGTCCGTTGACCTTCGCGCCCGTCGTCTTCACGGTCTCCACGATCTTGGCCGCGGACTTGTCCACGAGCATATGATCGAAGGATTTGAGTTTAATTCTGATTCTTTGACTCATATCAAAATTGTTTCAATAATTAATTCATTCTTATTCTTCGTCGTTGGGTACCCGGTAACCGCTCTTCTCGATGATGTCCCGGGCCATGGCGGCCGGAACCTCGGAATAGTGGTCGAAGGACATCGTGCTCGTCGCGCGGCCGGACGACAGGGTCCGCAGCACGGTCACATAACCGAACTGCTCGGCCAGCGGGACGAACGCCTTGATGATGCGGGCGCCGTTGGAAGTCGAATCCATCGCCACGATCTGGCCGCGGCGGCGGTTCAGGTCTCCCACGATGTCGCCCATATAATCCTCGGGCGTCACGACCTCCAGGTTCATGATCGGTTCCAGGAGCACGGGCTTGCACTTCGGGCAGGCCGCGCGGAACGCCAGACGGGCCGCAATCTCGAAGGAGAGCTGGTCGGAATCCACCGGATGGAAGGATCCGTCCAGCACCGTTACCTTCAGGGACTGCACCTCGTACCCGGCGAGCACCCCGTTCGCCATCGCCGACGTAAATCCTTTCTGGATCGACGGGATGAACTCTTTCGGGATGTTTCCGCCCTTGACCACGCTTTCGAACTGAAGTCCGTTCACGCCCGGGTCCGCGGGTCCGATTTCGACGATGATATCGGCAAACTTACCATGGCCTCCGGTCTGCTTGCGGAAGACCTCACGATACTGGCAGGACGCCGTAATGGCTTCCTTGTAGTTGACGTGCGGAGCGCCCTGGTTGATTTCGACCCCGAATTCCCGGCGGAGACGGTCGATGATGATGTCGAGATGGAGTTCGCCCATCCCGCTGATGACCGTCTGGCCGGTTTCCTGGTCGGATTTGACCGAGAACGTAGGATCTTCTTCCGCGAGCTTGGAGAGCGCGATGCCGAGCTTGTCGAGGTCCTGCTGGGTCTTCGGCTCCACGGCGATCCCGATGACGGGATCCGGGAATTCCATCGACTCCAGCGCGATCGGATGGTTCTCGACGCACACGGTGTCGCCGGTCCGGAGGTCCTTGAACCCGACGGCGGCGCAGATGTCTCCCGCCTCCACGAAATCGATCGGATTCTGGTGGTTGGAGTGCATCTGGTACAGGCGGGCGACCCTTTCCTTCTTGTCGGAACGCACATTGTAGATGTACGAACCCGAGTCGAGGCGGCCGGAATAGGCTCTCATAAAGGCCAGTCTGCCGACGAAGGGATCCGTCGCGATCTTGAACACAAGCGCGCAGAACGGTTCCGATGCATCCGGCTTCCGCTCGATTTCGGCACCCGTCTTCGGATGCACGCCCTTGACGGCGCCCTTGTCCAGCGGGGACGGAAGGTAGCGCATCACGGCGTCGAGCAGGAACTGGACTCCCTTGTTCTTGAAGGAAGATCCGCAGCAGGCGGGGACGATGGTCATTTCGATGGTACCCTTGCGCAGGGCGGCGATGATTTCCTCCTCCGTCAGGGATTCGGGATCCTCGAAGTACTTGTCCATCAAGGATTCATCGCACTCTGCGGCAACTTCGACGAGCTTGTCCCGCCAGGTCGCGACTTCCTCTGCCATCTCGGCGGGGACCTCCTTCACTTCGTAGTTCACGAGTTCCTCTCCGGAATCATAGTAAATCGCTTTCCTGGAAATCAGGTCCACAAGACCCAGGAATTTGTCCTCCGCACCGATGGGGAGGCAAATCGGGACGGCGCGCGCGCCGAGCTTGGTGTGGATTTCCTCGACACAGGCGAGGAAATCGGCACCGACACGGTCCATCTTGTTGACATAGGCAAGCTTGGGGACGCGGTACTTGTCCGCCTGACGCCATACGGTTTCAGACTGGGGCTGTACGCGTCCGACAGCACAGAACGTGGCGATGGTCCCGTCGAGGACGCGGAGCGAACGCTCCACCTCGACGGTAAAGTCCACATGGCCCGGAGTGTCGATCAGGTTGATCTGGTAACGCTCTCCGTTGTAGTGCCAGAAGGCGGTGGTGGCGGCGGAGGTGATGGTGATACCACGCTCCTGCTCCTGCACCATCCAGTCCATCGTGGCGGCGCCTTCGTGGACCTCCCCGATCTTATGCGTCTTTCCCGTATAGTACAGGATGCGCTCCGACGTGGTGGTCTTGCCGGCGTCGATGTGGGCCATGATGCCGATGTTCCTGGTCTTGCTGAGATCCCTCGCTGCCATCTGCGGTCAATGGATTAGAAACGGAAGTGGGCGAATGCCTTGTTGGCCTCGGCCATGCGGTGCATGTCCTCCTTGCGCTTGAAGGCGCCACCTTCGTTGTTGTAAGCCGCGATGATTTCTGCACAGAGTTTTTCTGCCATGGAGCGGCCGGAACGCTTGCGGGCGAAGAGTATCATGTTCTTCATCGAGAGCGAGATCTTTCTTTCCGGGCGCAACTCCGTAGGCACCTGGAAGTTGGCTCCACCGATACGACGGGACTTGACCTCGATCTGAGGGGTCACGTTCTCGAGAGCTTTCTTCCAAATATCCAGAGGAGCCTTGTCAGAATCCTTCATCTTCTCGCCCACCATGTCGATGGCGTCATAAAAAATGGAATACGCGATACTCTTCTTCCCCTGCAACATAAGATTGTTCACGAAACGCGTTACGCTGGTGTCGTGATACTTAGGATCAGGAAGTAGAATCCTCTTCTTAGGCTTCGATTTTCTCATTGTTTGGAATTTGAAAAAGGTGATAAAAATTACTTCTTAGACTTCTTCGGCCGCTTGGCGCCGTAGAGGGAACGGGACTGGGTCCTTCCTTCTACGCCGGCAGTGTCCAAAGCTCCTCTAAGGATGTGGTAACGCACACCCGGAAGGTCCTTCACACGGCCTCCGCGGACAAGCACGATGGAGTGCTCCTGGAGGTTGTGGCCTTCGCCCGGGATGTATGCGTTGACCTCTTTGGCGTTGGAGAGACGTACACGGGCAACCTTACGCATCGCTGAGTTAGGTTTCTTAGGTGTGGTTGTGTACACACGCAAGCATACGCCACGCTTCTGAGGACAGGCATCAAGGGCGCGGGACTTGCTCTTGTCGACGATCACCTCGCGGCCCTTGCGGACTAATTGTTGAATTGTAGGCATAAATAATTGTTAGTAAATAATTTATGTTTCTTGCCCCATTTTTGGGGGCTGCAAATATACGAAGAAAATCCCAAAAAGAAAAAGTTATGAACAAAAAACCAACCGACCCGAAGGCCGGTTGGTCTCTATGTAACCATTTCCCTTTCAGGAAAATCGCTGCTATCTGAAGGCGGCGAATTCGATGTCCTTCGCGGCACGCTCGCGGAGCTCCGCGTTCTGGTTGGCGGCGGCGAGGAAGGTACGGTACTCGGAGGCATTGCCCTTGCGCGCGGCGATGATGGCCTGGAGGTACTTGACCTTCGGATCCTGGCAGCTGACGGTCGCGGCGGCCTTGTCAAGCTGGTTCGTCAAGATGTAGGCGAGGACCGTGTTGTGGCAGCAGCCGGGGGCGTCGACGAGTTCGGCGGCAGCCTTGGCGTAGTTGCCCTGGAGGATATCGATGATGCCCTGGTTGGCCTTCGCACAGGCGGTACCGGACTCGTTGAAGAGGCGGGAAGCCGTCGCGAGGTCGTTGTCGTGGAGCGCGAGCACGCCGCGGGCGTTCTTCAGGTCGGCGTCGTTGGTCTTGACCTTGTCGAACGCGGCCTTGGCCTGGGCGTCCTTACCCTCGTTGAGGTAGACGACGCCGGTGTTGAAGCGGGCGACGTCGCTGTCGAACTTCTCGATGGCCTTGTTGTAGATGCTGATCTGCTTCGCGGTGTCGTCCACGAGGGTCGCGGCACGCAGGAGGGCGGTCTCGTCGAGGACGTCGATGTTGTCGTCGATCAGGGCGACGAGCTCTTCGGCGGTGAAGTTCTTATACTCGACGTTGGCGATGAAGCGGGCACGGCGGAGTTCCGGAAGGACGCCGTCCTTGAGCTCCTTGTAGATCTCGGACATATTCTTGATCTCGCTCTCGCGCACGGCAGGATCGCTGTACATCGAAAGGACGCGGAGGATCAGGTCCTTGTCGGGGATGTTGGAACGGGAGACCAGCTCCTGGAAGCCTTCCCAGTCCTGGCCGATGCTGCGGACCTCGGGAGCCTCGGTCTCGCGGCCCTTGGTCACGGTGTTCCACGCCTTCTCGGCGGACTTGGAGCGGTTCTCGGAGAGGTTCGCGTTCAGCTTCGCACCACCGTCCGGGGACGCGTAGGCGACGACTTCCGTGCCGGTCACGGTCGCGCGGTCGTTGGCCTTGATCTCGTCGAGGGCGGCCTGGAAGCTGCGGATCGACTGGGAACGGAGCTCGTTGCTGCGGACGTCGGAGGAGTTGATCGCATAGAGGATCTGGCCTTCCTCGGTCTGCTTGATGATCTCCTGGTAGCCGTCATCCTTGAGCGGGACGAGGCCCTGGCGCTTCACGAGCATATAGGTCGTGTTCGCACCGTCGGCGACCTTCTTCGTCGGAAGGGTCACGCTGGAAGCCTTCAGCGTCGCGACGCCACGGAGCTCCAGGTGGGAGCGCTCCATCCCCGGAATATAGGTGAAATGGACGCGCTCGGAGACGGTCGTGCCGGCGGACGGAACCACCTTGTAGTTGTCCTTGACTTTCTCGCCCTGGTAGTAGAACGGAGCCATCGCCTGCTCACCGCCCTCGTACACGAGGACCGGGGTGACTTCCAGGATGGCTTTCGGGTGGAAGTAGCCGGCCGGGTAGGTCACGGCGACGAAGGCATCGATGTTGCCGGCAACCACCTCCAGCGGGGAAGGATTGCATTCAACGATTACGTTTTCCGCTTCCTGCGCCATCTTCTTGACGGACGAGCAGGCAATCGCCGAAAGCCCGAGGACCACGACGGCGGCAATTCTCAAAATCTTTTTCATAGTATCATTCATTACTAACGTTAATAATCGTTCACGTCTTGCAAATGTAGCCATAAAAATCCTTTTTTCTAAGAATATTCTTAACTTTGTCGTTCCACTATGGACGCACAAGAATTACAGAGAATCAAGAATAAATTCGACATCATCGGGAACGACGCCGCGCTGAACCGGGCGATCGAGACCGCGGTCGCCGTCGCCCAGACGGACCTCGCGGTCCTCATCACGGGCGAGAGCGGTGTGGGCAAGGAGAACATCCCCCGCATCATCCACTCCAGCAGCCGGCGCCGCAATTCCAAGTACCTGTCAGTCAACTGCGGGGCCATCCCGGAAGGCACGATCAACGCCGAACTCTTCGGCCACGAGAAAGGCGCCTTCACCGGCGCGGTCGCGGAGCGCAAGGGCTACTTCGAGGAGGCGGACGGCGGGACCCTGTTCCTGGATGAGATCGGCGAGCTGCCGGAATCCACGCAGGCGATGCTCCTGCGCGTCCTGCAGGACGGCGAATTTATCAAGGTCGGTTCCTCGAAGGTCGAGAAGACCGACGTGCGCGTCATCGCCGCGACGAACGTGGACCTGATCCACGCGGTCGGCCGCGGCGAGTTCCGCGAGGACCTCTATTACCGCCTCAACGCGGTCCAGATCAAGATGCCGGCCCTGCGCGAACGCAAGGACGACATCTACCTGCTCTTCCGCAAGTTCACCTCCGATTTCGCGCAGAAGTACGGCATGGCCAAGGTCTCCCTGACCCACGACGCCATCCTCCTGCTCCAGAACTACCGCTGGCCCGGCAACATCCGCCAGCTCAAGAACGTCACGGAGTCCGTCACGGCCCTCGAGTCCCAGCGGCTCTCCGCGTTCTCCGACAAGTGCGAGGTCGATGCCGCGACCCTCGCCCGCTACATCCCCAAGGACGACCCGATGTTCCTCCCCGCTCCCGTGGAGGGCAACCACAGCGACCTCGGCGGCTCCGACCGCCAGATGATCATCAAGGCCCTCTTCGACCTGAAGGGCGAGATCGACGCGCTGAAGAAGGTGGTCTACGCGGAGCGGCCGTCGCTCGCCGGCGCCCAGGCCCCGG
>LUZF01000037.1 GCA_001602865.1 Bacteroidales bacterium Bact_14 | reverse complement strand
AGTCCTGGTATGACTACTCCAAGGTGTCCGGCTTCGACACGAACTACTTCCTCTTCAACAACTTCGAGGCAGGTTCCACCGTCAAGTACGGCGACGTCGAGTCCAGCGCTTCCGAGTACACCCTGATGTCCTACATGGGTCGTATCAACTACATGTTCGACAACCGCTACGTCATCACCCTCAACGCCCGTGCCGACGGTTCCTCCAAGCTTGGTGCGAACCACAAGTGGGGCTTCTTCCCGTCCGCTTCCGCGGCCTGGATCATCTCCAACGAAGGCTTCATGAAGAACCAGAGCCTGTTCAGCAACCTGAAGGTCCGCGTCGGTTACGGTGTTACCGGTAACCAGGATGCGATCTCCGCTTACAAGTCCCTGAAGCTCATGGTTCCGAACGGAACGACGACCTACAACGGCGCGACCGTTACCACCTACACCCTGGATTCCAACCCGAACCCGGACCTGAAGTGGGAGACCAAATACACGATGGACGCCGGTATCGACTTCGAACTGTGGCGCGGCCGCATGAGCGGTACCGTTGACGTCTACCGTTCGACGACGAAGGACCTCCTCTACACCTACACCGTTCCGGTGCCTCCGTTCGCATATTCTACCCTCCTCGCCAACATGGGTACCATGACCAACAACGGTGTCGAGGTTTCCCTCCGCGGCGCGATCGTGGAGACCAAGGACTGGGGTCTTGAAATCGGCGGCAACGTCGCGTTCCAGAAGAACGAGCTCGTCAGCCTTTCCGGTACCTACCAGGGCCAGGAACTGACGACCGCGAAGTACATCGCCCTCGCTTCCGCGAGCTGCAACGGTCTGACTTCCAACACCAACATCGTTTACATGACCGAAGGTTATCCGATCAACATCTTCCGTCTGCCGGTCCACGACGGCTTCAATGAGGACGCCGCAGGCCACAAGACCTACAAGGTGAAGGATGTCGACGGTGTCGAGGGTATCACCCTGGATGACAACGGCGACCGTGAATACCTCGGCCAGGCTACCCCGAAGGCTGTCACCAGCGTCTATGGCAAACTGCGTTGGAAGAACCTCGACCTCGCTGTCCAGGCGAACGGTGCTTTCGGCCACATGATCTACAACATGCAGGGCCTGCGTCTCTCCAACCTCGGTGCGTTCCCGACCTACAACGTCCTGAAGACCGCCCCGGCCCTCGGCGTTTACAATGCCCAGCATACTTCCTACTGGCTGGAGAAGGGTGACTATGTCAACATCGAGTACATCACCCTCGGTTACAACATCCCTGTCAACAACTCCAAGTACGTCAAGAGCTGCCGTATTGCCCTTTCCTGCAACAACGTCGCTACGATCACCGGTTATTCCGGCATGACCCCGCTCCTGAACAACGCCACCCTCGGCGGCGGTGTTGACCAGAACGTCTTCCCGATCCTGCGTACCTACACTGCACAGCTTTCCGTCAGATTCTAAACAACGTTAACCTAGAAGACTTATATGAAAAAGATTTTATACGCTGCAGCCATTGCGCTTCTGTTCGTTGGATGCTCCCTGGAGGAAACTCCGAAGAGCAAGTTCGACGAGAGCGAGGCATACAAGAGCTCGACCCTTGTATACGTGAATACTGTTGCCAGCCTTTATACCAAGATGTATAACCGTTTCCACGGTGCGGATGACAACTACAACTATATGTCCGAGTTCACTTCGGATATCCTCTTCCTCCCTGGCCGCCAGGGTGACTGGGTTGACGGTGGTAAGCACCAGAACGCCTTCATGCACCGCTGGGATCCGTCCACGGACTACCTTAAGAGCATCTGGAACAACTCCTATTCCGATATCGCCCTCTGCAACGCTTCCCTGGAGAAACTCGAGGAAATCCGTGCGCTGAAGTCCCTGGACGATGCGACCATCGACGGCTATGCCGCTGAGGTCCGCGGTATCCGCGCGTTCTACTATATGTGGCTCGTCGACTTCTTCGGCCGTATCCCTGTCGTGACTTCCTCCACCGCCGGTGTCGGCGATGTGCAGCAGCTCACCCGCAGCCAGGCTTACGACTTCGTGAAGAAGGAGATCTGCGAAATCATCCCGAACCTCTCGACTGAGAAGGCCCAGAAGCTCTCCAGCGAGTACTACGCCCGTTTCACCAAGGCCGCCGGTTATGCAATGCTGGCCCGCCTTGCGATCAACGGCGCCGTCTTCAGCCAGGATTCCTGGACCGGCGGTAAGTTCACCGGCGGCATCGACAAGGTCGAGGCCAACGTGACCGCCTGGGGTAAGGCTGACAAGTTCACCGTGGAAGGCAAGACCATGAACGCCTGGGAGACCGTCGTGTACTGCCAGGAGCAGATCAAGGGTCTGGGTTACAAGCTCGAGGCCAACTTCGCCGCGAACTTCACCAACAGCGGCAACGAGAACTCCAACGAGAACATCTTCGTCTGCCCGATGGACGACAGCGTCTATCGCCGCACCGACACGCAGGTGACGCGTTCCCTCCACTACAACCACGCTTCCACCATCGGCTTCAGCTCCTGGAACGGTACTGCGGCTACGGTGCACGTGCTGAACGTGTTCGACTACAAGGAGACCTATCAGAAGGGTGGCGACCTCGCCGCTGCTGACTATGAGTGCGACGATCCTCGTTTCGCCCTGTCCTTCTTCTACGGTTCCTGCTCCGTCAACGGTGTGAAGGTCGGTTCCGGTGTTTCCGCCGACAAGTGGCCGGAAGGCTACTACCTCGGCCACGAGGCCCGCAACGACTTCAACGTCGACGAGTACAGCGATCCTTGGGGTCTGTACGTCGTGAAGTGGGCTGGCGTCCGTATCAAGAAGTACGAGTATGACCCGACCACGACCCACCAGAACACCTTCAACTCCGACCGCGTCATCTTCCGTTATGGCGATATGCTGCTCCTCGCCGCCGAGGCCCAGTATCGTCTTGGCAAGAAGACCGAGGCCCTTGCCCTCCTCAACGAGGTCCGCAACCGCGTCGGTGTCGAGCCGATGACCGAGATCAACCTCCAGGTCATCCTCGATGAGAAGATCCGTGAGGAGATCTGGGAGACCATGGGTCGCCGTGGTGACCTGGTCCGCTGCGGTCTCTACACCGAGCCGAACGAGGACAAGTTCGTCGGTATGAAGCACGCGATCGTCTGCGCTGACTACATCTGGGACAAGGACGGTTACACCAACGTGTTCCCGATTCCTGTCACCGTGCTGAACCTGAACAGCAACCTGAGCCAGAACCCTGGCTATTAATAGCGTAGCTATCGTATATGAAAAGAGGCCGACCCTCCGGGGCCGGCCTCTTTATTTTAAGTCATTTCGAGCGAAGTCGAGAAATCTATTAGCGCTTTTTCGTATCTTTGAGCGTATTATGAAAGAAAGAGACTGGTTCCGATGGGGCGCGGGAGCGCTGCTGGCAGCCGCGCTGGTGCTGCTGGTGCTGAAGGACGACGTGCTGGCGAAAATGTACGCGTTGTCGCTGTGGCCCGATATGACGTTTTATCTGACTTCCGGGTTGCAGCCGGGCGTGCTGCTGCCGGTACTGGGGAGCGTGCTGACGCAGCTGAGTCCCCTGCCCGTGGTGGCGATGGTGCTGGTCCTGGGCTCGCTGGCGGCGCTGATGCTGCTGAGCTCGAAAGTGGCGGGCCGCAACCTGCGGGCGCTGCTGCCGGCGCTGCTGGTGTTCTGCTTCCTCTGCGGGCTGGATTATGCCGTGTACGCGATGCGCGCGCAGGGGGTACTGTTCTCGCAGACGCTGGGGCTGTGCTTTGCGCTGCTGCTGATCCTGGGATGGCAGAAGCTGAAGAATAAGGCCTGGAAGCGTGTGTATACCGGTTTTGTGGGGATGTTTGCGTATCCGCTGATCGGCGTGTACGGGATTGTCGCGCTGCTGGGGATCTGCCTGGAGGCGCTGGTGGAAGAGAAGCGGGGTTGGGATTACATCCTCCGGCTCGTCGTGTACGGCGGAATGATGCCTTATGTCTGGGCGGCGGGAATCTTTACGCACATCGATGCGCGCTATACCTATTTCGCCGGGCTCCCGTATATGGATTTCGTGGACCACGGGGTGCGTTTCGTGCCGCTCGCGCTGGCGCTGCTCAGCGTCGCGCTGCTGCCGGCCCTGCGGGGCTGGAAGCCGCGGACGCGGGCCTGGCAGCCCGTCGCGGCCGTGCTTGTGGCCGGCGCCTGCCTCTGGGGTTTCTCTTTCCGGGACCTCAATTTCCATCTGGAACTGACGATGGAGCGCGCGGCGGAAAAGCACGACTGGAAGAAAGTCCTGAAATGCGCGGAGCGCAGCGACCATCCGACCCGGGTGATCGTGATGTACCGCAATATCGCGCTGATGTACCGGGGAGAACTGTGTGACAGGATGTTCACCTACCCCAACGAAAGCATCCCGATCAACACGCCGAGCCAGATTTCCCAGACGGAGGTCTGCGGCGTGCCGGTCTTCTTCTACAACGGACTGATCAACTTCAGCGCGCGCTGGGGCTGGGAGATGTCGATGATGTTCCAGCGGACGCTGGAGCGCTACAAGTACCTCGCGAAGGTGGCGCTCTTCACGGGTAAGGAGAAACCGGCGCTTATAAATACCTACCTGGATATCATCGGGACCTGCCCTTTTGAAAGGAAATGGGTGGAGAAATACCGTGGCTACCTGAATGACCCGTCGCTGCTCGCGCAGGACGAGGAATACCGGATGTTCCGGCTGCTCGACAACTTCGAGGAGAACAGGCACATCAGCAGCGCGGTCGTGGAAAACACCCTCCTGAGCCATTTCGCGGAGCAGCCGGACCCGCACGGGTTGATGCTGCAGCTGGCGCTGGCCGCCGCGATGACCCGCAAGGACATCGAGACCTTCTGGTATTACTACGACAAGCTGCTCGCCGAGGGCGGGAAGATTCCCCGGCACGTCGGCGAGGCGGCGATCCTCTTCGCATACATCGACCGCAACCAGCAGGAGATCGACGCCGTGGCCCAGGACCTGGGCGGCGTCAATTCGCTGACGGTCCAGAAGTTCATCCAGTTCTCGGGCGAAGCTTCCCGCGCCTCGGGCGAGGAAGCCGTCGCGCAGGCGTTCAAGGAGCGCTACGGCGACACGTACTGGTACTACAGCTATTTTGTGAAATCCTTAACGACGGACTAGGCTATGAGAAGGTTTTGCATTGGATTCCTGGCGCTGGCGGCTTTGCTGGCGGTTTCCTGCGGGGTGAAGGTTCCGTCGGTGACGGTCGGCGGCGAAGCGGAAGCGGCGGTGATTTCGCCGGATTACACGGACATCGTGTTCCCCTGCAACTTCCAGCCGCTGAATTTCATCATCCAGAATCCGGGGGATAAGTTCATCACGCGGGTCAGCGGCGTGAACGGCGGCGAGCTGCTCGCGAAGGGCGCCGTCGTGCGCTTCAAGCTCCGCGACTGGCAGGAGCTCCTCGAAGCGAACAAGGACGCGGACCTGACCTATACCATCTACGCGCGCAGGAACGGCCAGTGGACGGCGCTCGCGAGTTTCCGCAACCACGTCTCCGCCGACCCGATCGACGAATTCCTGACCTACCGCCTCCTGGCGCCGTCCTACGAGTTCTACACGGCCTTCCAAATCCGGCAGCGCAACTTGTCGACCGGCAAGGACCGCGAGGTGTACAACAACCGCATGCACTACAATCCCAAGGAGCAGCAGTGCATGAACTGCCACCAGTTCCGCAATTACAGGACCGAGGACTGGCAGATGCACGTCCGCCAGGTGCTCGGCGGCACGCTGATCATCACGGGCGATGAGGCCCGGAAGGTCAACCTCAAGACGGACGGCACGATTTCCGCCGGCGTCTACCCGGCCTGGCATCCGAGCGAGAACCTGATCGCGTATTCGGTCAACAAGACGCGCCAGTTCTTCCACGAAAAGAACATCCACAAGGTCGAAGTCCAGGATCCCGCCTCGGACCTGATCCTCTACGACATCGACCGCAACGAAGTCCGCAACATCGCGAGCGACCCGCTGGCCTTCGAGACCTTCCCGTCCTGGACGCCGGACGGCCGCACGCTCTACTTCTCTTCTGCCCAGCAGCCCGATGTCGCCCAATTCTCCTCCGACAGCATCGCGATCTGCTACGACCAGATCTATTATGACATCGTCCGGATGTCCTTCGATCCCGCGACCCGGGAATTCGGCGCGCCGGAGACGGTCTACGACGCCCAGTCCCAGGAGCTCAGCGCCCTGCTGCCGCGCATCTCGCCGGACGGCCGCTACCTGCTCTTCAGCCTCGGCGAATACGGTACCTTCCACATCTGGCACCGCGGCAGCGACCTCTGGGTCCAGGACCTCGCGACCGGGGAATCCTACCCGCTCGCGGAGGCCAACAGCGACGACGCCGACAGCTACCACAACTGGGCCTCCGGCGGCCGCTGGATCGTCTTCACCTCCCGCCGCGACGACGGCCTCTTCACGCGTACTTATTTCGCCTACTTCGACCGCGACGGCCAGGCCCACAAGGCCTTCATGCTGCCCCAGTCGAATCCTACTGAAACGTACGACCGCGTCCTCTCCTACAACGTCCCCGAGTTCACGGTCGAACCCATCCGCCAATCCGTCAAAACCCTCTCCCACTACATCTCCGAACCCGTCGTCCAAGCCAAATACGCTGAATAGCGTTTCGTTTCGGAGGAAACAGTTTCCTCCCGGAGACGTGCCACCCGCGGCACGGAAGCGGGTGGCGGCATCCGCGGCTTGCGCAGCAAGGCGTGATGACGACAGAGTCAAAAGAAATCGGAGATTTTGCTATCCTGCAAAATCTCCGATTCTTTTGACTCTCCGGGAGGAACTGTTCTCCTCCAAAACGAAATTACAGTTTTCTGATCCAAATGTTCCGGAAGGAGATAGGTTCGCTTCTATCACCGTGGCACTGGAGGAGGATCGGGCCGTCACCGTGGGGTTCGGTGGTCGGGAAACCGATGTACTCGGTGGTACCGACGAGGGTTGTGTTGTTCTGGACGATGACACCGTTGAAGATGACGGTGACGATCGGATAGGTGCGGTAGCGGCCGTCGGCGGTGAAGGTCGGGGCGGTGTAGATGATGTCGTACTCGTTCCACTCACCCGGCTTGCGGCAAGGGTTCACGAGCGGAGCGGACTGCTTGTACAGGGAACCGGCCTGGCCGTTGACATAGGTCTCATTGGCATAGCTGTCGAGGATCTGGACTTCGTACTTGTTCTGGAGATACACGCCGCTGTTGCCGCGGGCCTGGCCCTCGCCGGTGATGTTCTCGGGAACCTTCCACTCGATGTGGAGCTGGAAGTCGCCGAAGCTCTCCTTCGTCATAATGTCGCCGCCGCCGTTGCGCATATCCTTGTTGACGGTCATCGAGCCGTCCGGATTGATCTTCCAACCGGCCTCGCCGCCACGGGCGCCCTGCCATTTGGAGAGGTCCTTGCCGTCGAAGAGGACGATCGCGTCGGACGGAGCGGAATTGGTCGCCATATCGCCAGGGGTCACCTTGGCAATCTCAGGATAATAGAACTCGGACATCGTCGGCTTCATCGCCTCGGTCTTCTCGTGGCGGGTGCCTCTGATCACGAAGGTCTGTGCAAACGCGCTCATGCTGACGGCGCAGAATGCAAGAATCATCAATGCTTTTCTCATTGTTTTAGTTGTTTTATTTGGGTTATACTTGTATTATATCTGTTTTTGATACAGTTTTTCCAGGGCTTCGCAAATATCATCCGCCTCGTTGCTCCGGACCAGGATCCTGCCGGAGGAATCAATCAGCAGGTAGCGCGGCATCCCGTCGACGCCATACACGGAAGCCAGCGCGTCGCCTTCGTTCGGGCCGGGACAGTAATTCTCGCCGAAAAGGCCGAAGTCACGCACACTGCGCATCCAGGCGGCCTCGTTGCTGTCCAGCGAAATCGTAAACATCGACAGGCCGCGGGAGGCGTAAGGCCTGCAGTTCTTCGCCAGCTGCGGGAGCACCTCCGACGCGTAGCGGGACCAGGTGGCCCAGAAGAGGAGGACCGTCGCGGAATTCGCGGCGACGGCCTCGGAGAGGCGAGCGACCGTCCCGTCCGTGCCGGGAACCTCCAGGTCGATGTACTGCTTCCCGACGGCGGTGTTCAGGCGCGCCTCGCAGATGCCCCGGTAGCGCTGCACGGTCTCATCGCTGCGGAACGGCTCCGGAAGGCGGTCGCAGTACTCGATGAGTTCGGCGTCGGCGACCAGGCTGTACATATTGCGGATCATCAGGGATCCCAGCAGGTTGTCAATGTTCTCTTCATACGTCTCCCGGAGGAGGAGCACATAGGAATTCCGGTCGTCGGGGGCGAGCAGGTCGCGTTTCTCGCGGTATTTGACCATGTTCTCGTTCGCCTTCGTGCCGCTCACGTCGACGTGGGCCCGGGTCGCATCGCCCTTGACGCGGATCTTCGCATTCTCCAGCATCACGGGGATGTCGATCGGGTAATTCACGCCGAGGCCGTTGTTGAGGTAGGCCAGGCAGGGGACGTCGACCTTTCCTTCGATTACGAATTTTCCGTCCTTGACAGGCGAGGAGCCGAGGGTATGGCCGGAAGCGTCCAGCAGGTTGATGTCCTGTTCGTCCAGGTCGAAGATGTCTCCGACAATCTTGTATCCGTTCGGTGCGCAGGCGCTGAACAGGACCAGAACGGCAAGCAGGAGGATGCGGGACGGTTTCATAACAGGATTAGATGAATTCATCCCGCTCGCGGATGTCGCGGACGCGCAGCTGGATGGTCGAGTTGCCGCGGTAATAATTCTCCACGATGGAATAGCAGACGTCCAGCGGGTTGCCGGCCTTGATGTAGTCGTAGTAATCGGACTTGTTGAAGGCGATGGCGGCGATCTGGTGGTACGGGTGCGATTCCTGGATGAGGTCCAGTTTCATATGGACGCCGCCGGCGCCGACCCTGCGGCCGTTGCCGTCGTCGTAGACGTCTTCGGTCAGGAAGACGGGATTGTTGTTGCCGGGGCCGAAAGGCTGGAACTGTTTCAGGATGCGGAAGAACTTCGGGGTGATCTGGTGGAAGTCCAGTTTCGAGTCGATCTCGATCACGGGCGTCAGCATCTCCCGGGTCACCTTGCCGTCGATAAACGCGTCGATGCGGGAGGCGAACTCCGGCAGGTTCTCTTCCTTCATCGTCAGGCCGGCGGCATAGACGTGGCCGCCGAAGTTCTCCAGCAGGTCCGCGCAATGCTCGATCGCGGCGTACAGGTCCAGTCCCTGGACGCTGCGGGCGGAGCCGGAGACGAAGCCGTTCGACTTCGTCAGGACGACGGTCGGCTTGTAGAAGGCCTCGACGAGGCGGGAGGCGACGATGCCGACCACGCCCTTGTTCCAGGCCGGGTTATAGACGACGATGGCGTTCTTCGAGGCCTGGCAGCGGCCGTCGCGGACCATCGCGAACGCCTCCTGCGTGATCTCGCGGTCGATGCTCTTGCGCTCATTGTTGTTGTCGTTGATCTTCTCGCCGATCTTCATCGCCGTCGCAGTATCGGTCGCCGTCAGCAGTTTTACGGCAAGGCGGCCGGTCTCCATACGGCCGGCGGCGTTGATGCGCGGGCCGATCTTGAAGACGATGTCGTCGATGGACAGGTGGCCGGGCTCCAGCATCGAGAGGTTGATCATCGCGAGCAGGCCCTTGCGGGGATTCTCGTTGAGCTGCTTGAGGCCGAAGCGCGCGAGGATGCGGTTCTCGCCGACCATCGAGACGAGGTCGGAGGCGATGCTGACGACCAGCAGGTCGAGGAGCGGAATCAGCGTCTCGAAGGGGACGCCGTAGCGCTGGGAATAGGCCTGGACCAGCTTGAAGCCGACGCCGCAGCCGGAGAGGTCGTCGAAGGGGTAGTGGCAGTCCTCGCGCTTGGGGTCGAGGACCGCGACGGCCTTCGGGAGGACTTCCTCCGGGAGGTGGTGGTCGCAGATGATGAGTTCGATGCCCTTGCCGCGGGCGTATTCGGTCTTGTCGATGGCCTTGATGCCGCAGTCGAGGGTGATGATGAGCGTGAAGCCGTTCTCGGCGGCCCAGTCGATACCCTTGTAGGTCACGCCGTAACCTTCGTCGTAGCGGTCCGGGATGTAGAAGTCGACGGCCTGGGTGAAGCGCTTCAGGAAGGAGTACACGAGGGACACGGCGGTCGTGCCGTCCACGTCGTAGTCGCCGTAGACGAGGATCTTCTCTCCGCCGGTGATGGCCGCGCGGAGGCGCTCGACGGCGGCATCCATATCCGCCATCAGGAACGGATCGTGGAGGTCCGCCAGGTCCGGACGGAAGAAGGCGCGCGCCTCCTCGAAGGTCTCGACGCCGCGCTTGACGAGCAGCTCCGCCAGAACCCGGTCAATCCCAAGTTCCGAAGACAGCTGCGAGACCTTTTCCTGATCCGCAGGATCCTTGATCACCCATTTGCACTCTTTGGCCATATTCGTACAAATTTACATAAATTCTTTAATAAATATTCAATTTTTTTAATAGGTACGGTTCCCCGTTTTCCAGATATTTCCAGAAAAATGGAAAATCCGAAAAACGGGGAACCGTACCGTCGAAAACAGTCATTTTTAATTACAAGAGAATTGTAGTAATTTTGCAGGACTTATTTTTAGAGAGAACAGGTATATGAATAACATCGAATTAAGTGAGCAGGAGATTCAGCGCAGGAACTCATTGGAGCAACTGCGGGCATTGGGAATTGAACCGTATCCGGCTCCGCTCTATCCGGTGAACGCGACGGCGAAGCAGATCGCGGCGGAGTATGATCCGGAAAAGGGCAACCTGCAGGATGTCTGCATCGCCGGCAGGATCATGTCGCGCCGCATTATGGGCGCCGCCTCCTTCATGGAGCTTCAGGACGAGACCGGACGCATCCAGGTCTATGTCAAACGCGACGAAATCTGCCCCGGCGAGGACAAAACGATGTACAATACCGTTTTCAAGAAGCTGCTGGACATCGGCGACATCGTGGGCATCAAGGGCTTCGCCTTCATCACCCAGACCGGCCAGCTCAGCGTCCACGCGAAGGAGCTGACGCTCCTGAGCAAGTCGCTGCGCGTGCTTCCGATCGTGAAGGAGGCCGACGGCGTCGTCCACGATGCGTTCACGGATCCGGAGCTCCGTTACCGCCAGCGCTACGTCGACCTCGTCGTAAACCCGCAGGTCAAGGAAGTCTTCGCCAAGCGCGCGAAGATCATCTCCACGATGCGCCGCTACTTCGACGAAGCCGGCTGCCTCGAGGTCGAGACCCCGATCCTGCAGAGCATTCCGGGCGGCGCGGCCGCGCGTCCCTTCATCACGCACCACAACGCCCTCGATATCCCCCTCTACCTGCGTATCGCGAATGAGCTTTACCTGAAGCGCCTCATCGTCGGCGGCTTCAGCGGCGTCTATGAATTCGCGAAAGACTTCCGCAACGAGGGAATGGACAAGACCCACAATCCGGAGTTCACCTGTATGGAGATCTATGTGGCCTACAAGGACTACAACTGGATGATGAACTTCGTCGAGAAGATGCTGGAGCTCGTTTCGACCGAGGTCAACGGCACGACCCGCCTGCAGATCGGCGAGCACACCGTCGATTTCAAGGCCCCGTACCGCCGCCTTCCGATCCTGGACGCCATCAAGGAGTATGCGGGCGTCGATGTCAGCGGGATGGACGAGGACCAGCTGCGCGCGACCTGCAAGCAGCTGAATGTCGAGGTCGAGCCCGCGATGGGCAAGGGCAAGCTGATCGACGCCATCTTCGGCGCCTTCTGCGAGGACAAGCTGATCGACCCGACCTTCATCACGGATTACCCGGTCGAGATGTCCCCGCTGACGAAGCGCCACCGTAACAACCCGGCACTGACCGAGCGTTTCGAACTCTTCGTCTGCGGCAAGGAGCTGGCGAACGCCTACTCCGAGCTGAACGACCCGATCGACCAGTTCGAGCGTTTCCAGGAGCAGGCCCGACTGAAGAGCAAGGGCGACGACGAGGCGATGTTCATCGATATGGACTTCGTCCGCGCGCTCGAGTACGGTATGCCTCCGACCTCCGGAATGGGTATGGGCATCGACCGCCTGACGATGTTTATGACCGGCCAGACCAACATCCAGGACGTGCTCTTCTTCCCCCAGATGAAGCCGGAGAAGAAACTCAGGAAAGAAACTGCCGAAAATGAGGATTGAGGCCCTCAGTTCGGGCCAGAACCCGAAGGTCAAGGATCTTCTCGCGCTCCGGGAAAAGTCTTCCCTGCGGCGCGAGAAGGGTCTTTTTGTGCTGGAAGGGCGGCGGGAGCTGCGCTATGCGCTGGACGCCGGATTCCGGCCGGCCTCGGTCTTTTTCTGCCCGCAGATCGCCGGGGACGGCCTGGAGGAACTCCTGGCTTCCCTGCCGGCGGACTGCCGCTTCTTCGAAGTTACGACGCCCGTCTATGAGAAGATGGCCTGCCGCGGCGGGACCGAAGGCGTGATCGCCCTGGTCCGGGAACGGCGCCTGGGCCTGGAGGACCTGCAGCTGCGGGAGAACCCGCTGCTGGTCGTCCTGGAGGGCGTCGAGAAGCCCGGCAACCTGGGCGCGGTCCTGCGGAGCGCCGACGCTTCCGGCGCCGACGCCGTGCTCCTCTGCGACCCGCTGACAGACCTCTACAATCCCAACCTCATCCGCGCCAGCGTCGGCGCCGTCTTCACGACGCAGGTCGCCGTCGCCTCCTCCGCCGAGGCCATCGCCTGGCTCAAGGCCCGCGGCATCCGGATCCTCTCCGCCCAGCTCCAGGACAGCGACTGGTACTACGACGTCGATATGACCGGCGGGACCGCCATCGTCATCGGGACGGAGGCCACCGGCCTGACCGGCCCGTGGCGCGCCGCGGCGGACCGCCACGTCAAAATTCCGATGCTCGGCAAGGCCGACAGCCTGAACGCTTCGGTCAGCGCCGCGATCCTCCTTTACGAGGCCGTACGGCAAAGACAATAAAAAAAGCCGGCCCTTACGGGTCGGCTTTTTTATTGCGTAGCTGTACTATTAGTAACCAGGGTTCTGGCTCAGGTTGGCGTTCAGGTTCAGCACGGTGACAGGAATCGGGAACACGGTGGAGTAACCATCGCCGTCGTACTTCCAGTCAGCGGCAGAATCCGCTTTCTTCACGCCGAGGAACTTGTCCTCATCCGGCTCGGTATAGAGACCGCAGCGGACCAGGTCACCACGGCGACCCATGGTCTCCCAGATCTCCTCACGGATCTTCTCATCGAGGATGACCTGGAGGTTGATCTCGGTCATCGGCTCGACACCGACGCGGTTGCGAACCTCGTTGAGGAGCGCAAGGGCTTCGGTCTTCTTGCCAAGACGATACTGGGCCTCGGCGGCGAGGAGCAGCATATCGCCATAACGGAAGATGACACGGTCGGAGTTGAAGTAGTTCTGGCCGGTGGTCGTCGGGTCGTACTCGTACTTCTTGATACGGACGCCGGCCCACTTCACGACGTAGAGGCCCCAGTCATCGGAATACTCGGCACCGAAGTCGTTCTTGGCTTCGTAACCGATATAGTATCCTTCCGGATATTTGGCCTCGGAAACGCCGGAGTTGACCTGCACACCGTTCACGGAGCAGGAACCGTAGAAGAAGGACAGGGCGAAACGAGGGTCATCGCACTCATAGGTACCGTCCGCAAGGTTGCCGTTCTTGTCAACAGTCTCCTTGTAGTTGAAGACCTTCAGGGCGTGGACCGTAGCCGCGGTTCCGTTCCAGGAGCTGAAGCCGATGGTGGAAGCGTGGTTGTAGTGGAGGGAACGGGTCACCTGCGTGTCGGAACGACGATACACATTGTCGTCCATCGGGCAGCAGAAGATGTTCTCGTTGGACTGCTCGTTGCCGCTGTTGGTGAAGTTCGCGGCGAAGTTGGCCTCGAGCTTGTAACCGAGCTTCTTGATCTGCTCCTGCGCGTAAACGACGGTCTCCCAGGCATTCATGGTCTTGCCATCCACGGTGTACTTGTCAGCGGCACCGGCTGCGGTCACGCTGGCTTCAACCTTGGCAATGCCGCCGGTGAACTTACCGCCGGTCCAGGAATCCTGGCTGAAGATTGCGCCGTTAATTGCAAGGCGGGCAAGCATCGCATAACCGGCGGCCTTGGTGAAACGGGCGTAGTACTCGCTGGAGGTCTTCTGGGAAGTCTCTTCGGCGAGGTTCGGAATGATTTCGCTGACCTCTTTCTTCACGAAGTCGTAGGCCTGGCTGCGGCTGAGCTGCTGCACATCACCGACACCGGCGGTGGAGGAAGTCACGACAGGAACGCGGCCGAAGAAGTCGACGAGCCACATATAGTAGAACGCACGGATTGCGCGGACCTCAGCGGCATAGCCGTCAATGGTCGCATCGTCCAGGGACTTCAGCGCGCGGATCTCCTCGAGTTTCTCCAGGGAAGCGTTGCAGAGCGCGATATCGGAGTAGGAGTTGTTCCACAGGTTGCGGATATAGTCAGTTGAAGGATCCCAGCGGTGCAGGAAGGCGTTCTGGTGCTTGCCACCGTCAACCCAGTCACCCTGGCGGCCAGGGAGGAAGAGTACATCCGAAGTAAACTCGGACATGTAGTTGTAGTTGTCATCCGCACCGTGGAAGCGGTCAAACATCTTCTTATAAAGGCTGGCCACCGTATTCACGTACACAAGGGTCGAGCTCTTGTAAGCCTCGCTCTCGTCGAATTTGCTCTTCGGAGTTTCCTCCAGGGAGCAACCTGCGAGCAGAACTGCAATGGCTACAGCATAAAAAATCTTTTTCATATAAGTATTCTAGGTTAACGTTTTTAGAATCTGACGGAAAGCTGCGCGGTGAAAGTACGCATGATCGGGAAGATGTTCCGGTCGATACCGCCGCCGAGGGTGGCGTTGTTCAGGAGCGGGGTCATGCCGGTGTAACCGGTGATCGTGGCGACGTTGTTGCAGGAAAGGGCAACACGGGCGCTCTTGATGTACTTGGCGTTGTTGACAGGAATATTGTAGCCGAGGGTGATGTACTCGATGTTGACATAGTCACCCTTCTCCAGCCAGTAGGAAGTATGCTGGGCATTGTAGATGCCGAGCGCCGGGGCGGTCTTCAGGACGTTGTAGGTCGGGAACGCACCGAGGTTGGAGAGACGCAGACCCTGGAAGTTGTAGATCATATGGCCGAAGGCGCCGTTGGCCTGGGCGGTGAGATCGAGGTTCTTCCAGCGCAGTTTCACATTGAAGCTGGAGACTGCCTTCGGGGTAGCCTGGCCGAGGTATTCACGGTCGCCGTTGTCGTCCAGGGTGATACCCTCGACACCGTCGATGTCCTTGAACTGGTAGGTCTTGTGGCCGTTCTCAGGGTTCACGTTGAAACCGTCGTGGACCGGGAGGCGGAAGATGTTGACCGGATAGCCTTCGGTCATGTACACCACGTTGGTGTTGGAGGTCAGACCGTTGCAGTCCGCGGAAGCGAGGGCGATGTACTTCGCGGTCGTCAGTTCCTGGCCCTGGTAGGTACCGGAAAGGCTGACGAGCTCGTTCTTCTGGAACGCGACGTTGCCGCCGATTTCCAGGCCCCACTCACGGGTCTCGACGATCGCGCCGCGGAGGGCGATTTCAACACCGTTGTTGGTCATGGTACCCATGTTGGCGAGGAGGGTCGTGTAGGCGAACGGAGGCACCGGAACGGTGTAGGTGTAGAGGAGGTCCTTCGTCGTCGAACGGTAGACGTCAACGGTACCGCTCATGCGGCCGCGCCACAGTTCGAAGTCGATACCGGCGTCCATCGTGTATTTGGTCTCCCACTTCAGGTCCGGGTTCGGGTTGGAATCCAGGGTGTAGGTGGTAACGGTGGAACCGTTGTAGGTGGTAGTTCCGTTCGGGGTCATGAGCTTGAGGGACCTGTAAGCGGAGATCGCATCCTGGTTACCGGTAACACCGTAACCGACGCGGACCTTCAGGTTGCTGAACAGGCTCTGGTTCTTCATGAAGCCTTCGTTGGAGACGATCCAGGCCGCGGAAGCGGACGGGAAGAAGCCCCACTTGTGGTTGGCACCCAGTTTCGAGGAACCGTCGGCGCGGGCGTTGAGGGTCACAACATACTTGTCGTTGAACATATAGTTGATACGGCCCATGTAGGACATCAGGGTGTAGTCGGAAGCGCTGGACTCGATGTCACCCCACTTCACGGTCGAACCGGCTTCAAAGTTATTAAACTTGAAGTAATTGGTATCGAAGCCAGTAACCATCGAATAGTCATACCAGGACT
>LUZF01000036.1 GCA_001602865.1 Bacteroidales bacterium Bact_14 | reverse complement strand
GATGGCCGCGGCGTAGCCCGCCGGCCCGCCGCCCGCCACGACTACGTCGGCGGCCGCGACGACCGGAATCTTATGCGCCTTCTCCCGCACATACCCTTCCACGGGCAGGTGCTCCTCCACGCCGTTCGACACATTCCCGGCCCTGCCGTCCAGGGACTTCTCCCCCGGAATCAGGGTCCCGGCATACACATCCTGCGCGAACGCTTCCCCGCCCAGCGCCAGCCCGGCCAGCGACGCGACGGAAGCCTTGACGAAATCTCTTCTTTCCATATTATTTCATATCAAAGTCGACGAGGATCGGAAGATGGTCCGAGGGGCGCCAGAAATTGGAAAGGCCCTGCGGATCGCGGATAGGCGTCGTGTAGGCATCCCAGACGATATCCGCGGCCGTAATCCTGTCGTAGAGGGGCTTCGTGCAATAGACGAAGTCGATGCGGCTGTTCTTGCCGCCGGTCGAGGGCTTGAACTCGTCCGGATATTTCTCCTTGATGACATCGATATACGGGGTGTGTGAACGGACGTAGTCGTGGACGAGGAAGCGGGTGTCATCCTCCGGATACTGATAGAAATCGTTGTCCACGCGGGAGCGGGAATTGAAGTCGCCCATCATCATCCAGAGCTGGTTTTCGGCACCGGGAACGCTCTCGATGGTATGCTCGCAGATGTACTGCATCTCCATTGCCCGATACTTGTCGCCGCCGTGCTCCGCGATGGAGACGGCCCGGCTTTCAGCGCGGTAGGCATACGGCTGCGGCCAGGTGTGCAGGGTCACGATATTGAGCGTCTTGCCGTTGATTTCGACCGTCGCCCAGCCGGCGCCGTGGGAGACGAGCAGGTCCGGCTCCTCGCCGGTAATCTTCGCGACGTAATTGATTGGATACTTGGAGGTGATGACCTGCGGATAGTTGTCGCGGTAGCCGCCGATACCCCAGTATTGGTGGCCGTAGCGGGCGGCGAGCTCGCCCCAGTGGTCGACCAGGTATCGCTCTTCGGCGGGCATGGCCTCATCGGAGTCGGTCTGCCATATGGACTGGGCTTCACACCAGACGCAAATATCCGGGTCCTGGGCCTGGACGAATTTGACGAAACGGTCGTAATTGTCATCCTGTCCATCCCACATACCATTCTGGATGTTCCAGTACAGCAGGCGCACAGGAACGGGTTTCTTAACGCAGGAACAAACGAGCGCAGCCATCACCGTGACCGCGCAAAAAAGCAGTAATCTGTTCTTTTTCATAATCCGGAAGTTCAGTTACACAAATATAGCCATTATTCCTTACGCATCTGCACCTCAAACGGCAGATTCAATGAATAAGCGAGTGGCAGCTATCTTGCTGGCTTGCAGTTGTTTAAACGAAGCGGAAGATCCTGAAAACAAGGTCTTCCGCTTCGTTTAATTTCCTGTATGACAGCGAATTATATGCCACCTACGCTACCGGCGCCCGCCGTCAGTCAGGATGGTCTGTTCCGCGACGGCGCGGAGCTGGGCGCATTTGTCCGGGTCCAGGCCGCAGGGGGAGGCGTGCGCGTCAAAGCGTTCGCCGTAGATCAGCAGGTAGTTGACGCAGGCCTTCAGGTAGGATCCGTAATCGTTCTGGTGCTTCGCGTCGTCGGCAAGGAGCTCCAGCTCCGGGAAGTGGGCGCGGGCGCGTGCAAAGGCCTTTCCGATGTAGGAAACGCGGGCGTCGCAGGCCTTCGCGAGCAGCGCGGTGCCGCTGTCGGAGAGGCGGTCGAACGCCTCCAGGCTGCCGAATCCGCCGCAGTCGCTGGCCGGATAGGACCAGGTGCTCTCCAGGAAGATCACGGCGCCCGGGGAGTACTGCCGGACCCGGCCCGAGAGCTCGACCGCATCGGCCAGGACATACTTGTACCGGGCCGGGTCGGAGCCGTAGCGGGCGTGGAGCTGGCTCTGGTTCTGGAGGAAGACGAAGTCGTAGCTGTCTCCGGGATTCGCGAGCTCGATGGCGTTGATCGTCTCGTCGCGCCGGAGGTGGCGGGCGAAGGTGTAGCCGCCGACATACTGGGCGTTCATCCGGATGTGGTGGCCCTGGCTGGCCGCCAGGTCGACGAGTTTCTTGTGGGCCTCACCCACATAGGTAAAGGAATTGCCGATGCACAGGACGCGCAGCGTGTCTTTCATCTGCGCCGACGCGGGCAGGAGGGCGAGGCACAGGAGCCAGGACAGGAAAAGCTTTCTCATACGTTCGTGAATTTGAAAAAAGGGGCCGACTAAATCCTAGTCAGCCCCTCTGTGCGCGGGATGAGAGTCGAACTCACACAGGTTTTACCCCACTAGCTCCTGAAACTAGCGCGTCTACCATTTCGCCACCCGCGCTTCCGGTTTGGACTGCAAATATACAAAAAAATGGGTATCTTTGAGAAATCTCGCAAAAAATATGAAAATTGTTTTCCTCGATGCCGCCACGCTGGGCGACGCCTCCCTTGCGCCGCTGGCCGCGCTCGGCGAACTTATCACTTTCCCCACCTCGACGCCCGAAGAGGCCCTGGCCCGCGTCTCCGACTGCGAAGTCTTGATTGTCAATAAGATCATCATCAACGAAGCCCTGCTCGCGCAGGCGCCCAGGCTCCGGCTGGTCTGCGTCGCCGCGACCGGTGTCAACAACATCGATTTCGAGGCGACCGGCCGCCGCGGCATCATCGTCCGCAACGTCGCCGGCTACTCGACGGATTCCGTCGCCCAGCTGGCCTGGATGCAGATTCTCTCGCTCGCCGGCAACGGCCAGGCGTTCGACTGCTGTGTCAAGAGCGGAGCCTATTCCAAGATGCCCGTGTTTACCGACCCGGACCGCTCCTACTGGGAGCTCACAGGCAAGACGCTGGGCATCATCGGCCTGGGCGCCATCGGCAGCAAAGTCGCGGCCATCGGCGAAGCCTTCGGCATGAAGGTGGTCTTTTACAGCACCACAGGCAAGCATCAGAGCGACCGTTACCCCTCCCTTCCGCTGGAGAAGCTGATGGCAGTGAGCGATGTCATCTCCATCCACGCGCCGTACAATGAGCGCACCGCAGACCTCGTGGGCGAGAAGGAGCTGGCCCTGATGAAGCCACAGGCCATCCTGGTCAACATGGGCCGCGGAGGCATCGTGGACGAGGCGGCGCTGGCCCGTGCCATCGACGGGGAAAGGATCGGCGGCGCCGCACTGGATGTCTTCTCGCGCGAACCGGTGCCCGCGGACAGCCCCCTCCTGCATACTTCCCACCCCGAGCGCTTCCGCTTCTCCCCGCACGTCGCCTGGGCCAGCTGCGAGGCCCGCGCCCGCCTGGTGGACGCGATGGCGGAGAACATCCGGAAGGGCTGGTAGAACTTATCCCCGGAATTTGCTGATATTCCGAAGGATTTCCGTAAATTTGCAAGATTTACCAAAAGAAGGATTATATGCAGGAAATCAGGAATATCGCGATCATCGCGCACGTCGACCACGGCAAGACGACCCTGGTCGACCGGATGATCTACCAGGCCAACCTGGTCCGGCAGCCCGAGAACCTCGGCCAGCTGATCCTGGACAACAATGACCTGGAGCGGGAAAGAGGCATCACCATCCTGGCCAAGAACGTCTCCGTCATCTACAAAGGAGTCAAGATCAACATCATCGATACCCCCGGCCACAGCGACTTCGGCGGCGAAGTAGAGCGCGTGCTGAATATGGCGGACGGCGTCCTCCTGCTGGTGGACGCGTTCGAAGGCTGCATGCCGCAGACCCGTTTCGTCCTCCAGAAGGCACTGGAGATGGGCAAGAAGCCCATCGTCGTCGTGAACAAGGTCGACAAGCCCAACTGCCGCCCGGAAGAAGTCCAGGAGGAGGTTTTCGACCTGATGTTCAACCTCAACGCAACGGAAGAACAGCTGGATTTCAAGACCATCTACGGCAGCGCGAAGCAGGGCTGGATGGCCGAAGACTGGCGCACCGGCGGCGGTGACATCACCCCGCTCCTCGACGCCATCCTCTCCGAAATCCCGGCCCCGGAGCAGCGCGAAGGTACCCCCCAGATGCTGATCTCTTCCCTCGAATACTCCCCGTACGTCGGGCGCATCGCCATCGGCCGCATCACCCGCGGCGAGCTCCGCAGCGGTATGAACATCAGCCTCTGCAAGCGCTACGACATCATCCAGAAGCAGAAAATCAAGCAGCTGATGGTCTTCGAAGGCCTCGGCAAGACGAACGTGGAGTCCGTCCAGTGCGGCGACATCTGCGCGGTCGTCGGCATCGACGGCTTCGAGATCGGCGACACCATCGCGGATTTTGAGAACCCCGAGGCGCTTCCGCCGATCGCCGTAGACGAGCCTACGATGAGTATGCTCTTCACCATCAACAACTCCCCGTTCTTCGGCAAGGATGGCAAGTATGTGACCTCCCGCCACCTCAAGGAGCGGCTCGACCGCGAGCTCGAAAAGAACCTCGCGCTGCGGGTGAAACCCGGCCTCAGCGCGGATTCCTTCGTGGTGTACGGCCGTGGCGTGCTGCATCTCTCGGTCCTGATCGAGACGATGCGCCGCGAGGGCTTCG
>LUZF01000035.1 GCA_001602865.1 Bacteroidales bacterium Bact_14 | reverse complement strand
GTGGACGCTGTCATCGCCTCCGACATGGCGGCCGTCGCCTGCTGCCGCGAACTCGGCCTCGAGGTCCACGCCTCGACCCAGGTCAACATTTCGAACATCGAGGCGCTGCGCTTCTGGGCGCAGTTCGCCGACGTCGTCGTGCTCGCCCGCGAGCTGAACCTCGCCCAGGTCCGGGAAATCTGCGACGCGATCGCGGCGGAAGGGATCACCGGCCCCTCCGGCCGGCCCGTCCGCATCGAGATGTTCGCCCACGGGGCCCTCTGCATGGCCGTTTCCGGCAAGTGCTACCTCAGCCTCCATACCTACGGCGCCTCCGCGAACCGCGGCGCCTGCATGCAGGTCTGCCGCCGCGGCTACGCCGTAACCGACCTGGAGACCGGGAACCAACTGGAAATCGACAACCAGTACATCATGTCCCCGAAGGACCTGTGTACCATCGGCTTCATGGACAAGATGGCCGCGGCCGGCGTCCGCGTCTTCAAGATCGAGGGCCGGGCGCGCAGCCCCGAATACGTCAAGCGCTGCGCCGCCTGCTACCGGCGCGCCGCGGACGCCGTCTGCGACGGGACCTACGGCCCCGCGCTGGCCGCGGAGCTGCAGGCCAGCCTCGCCGAGGTCTTCAACCGCGGCTTCTGGGATGGCTACTACCAGGGCGCGCGCCTCGGCGAATGGAGCGATTTCTACGGCTCCGCCGCGACCCGCAAGAAGGTCTATTGCGGCAAGGTCACGAACTGGTTCGACCGGATCGGCGTCGCGGAGATCGCCGTAGAGTCCGCGCCGCTGGCGCAGGGCGCGGAGGTGATGGCCGTCGGCGCGACGACCGGCGTCGTCGAATTCACGGCTGACGACATCCGCGTCAACTTCGAGCCCGTCGCCCTCGCCCCCAAGGGCGTCCGCTGCTCCCTCGCCGCCCCCGCCCGTCTCCACCGCGGCGACAAACTTTATTTATGGGAAATATCACAAACTGAATAACACTATGGACAGAAGAAACTTCCTCAAAGGCATGGCCGCCCTCGGAGCGCAGGGCCTCCTGCTGGATGCTTCCCTTTCCACGCCGCTCAGCGCGGCGACGATGGGCCCGCGCCCCCAGCGGCAGGCCTGGCGCGGCAAATTCGACGAGAACCTCGTCTGCATCATTTCCGATCTCCACACCAACCCCGGCAGCTACCAGCCGGAACTGCTGAAGCGGACCATCGCCGACATCCTGGCGCTGAACCCGCGTCCGCGCAACGTCATCTCCCTGGGAGACAACGCCTACCTGACGGGCAAGGATGAGGAGTACGCCCTGCTGAAGGAGATTCTCGCGCCGCTGGAGGGCAGCGGCATCGTCCTGACCCTCGCCCACGGCAACCACGACCGTCGCGAGAACTTCGTGAAGTACTTCCCGGAGCAGGTTGCCTCCTCCGTGATGGTCGAGCGCCTGGTCCACACGGTCGATACCCCCCGCGCCGAGTTCATCATCCTCGATACCCTCCAGGAGCCGGAGGACACGACGACCTGGATCACCCCGGGCGCCATCGACGACGACCAGAAGGACTGGCTGGAGTGGAAACTGAATTCCGAGAAGGACAAGCCCCTCTTCGTGATGTCCCACCACCCGCTCGACGAGGTCAAGATCAGCTCCCTGCTGGTCAACAGCCCGACCTGCTGCGGCTACATCCACGGCCACGACCACGTCTGGCGTCCTGACTGGATCAAGAAGAGCTACGGCGACCGCCGCCTCTGCCGCACCCTCTGCGTCCCCTCGACGGGCCACTGGGGCGACATCGGCTACACCCTCCTCTCCCTGGAAGAGGACCGCGCCGTCGCCCGCCTCCACGAGTACGAGTACTTCTTCCCGAACCCCCTGAACCCCGGCGAACCCAAGCCCCTCCAGTGGACCCTCATCGAACAGGACCACAAAGACGCCACCTGCGCCTTCGCCTACATCAAGTAGCCTCCCCGTTCTCTTTTCCTCTTTTTGAGCGGTGGCAGATAACTAGCGGATACACAGCGTAATATTTAAACCGGAAGACCTTAAAAAAGAGGTCTTCCGGTTTGGTTTAAACGCTGATATTTAGCCGTTTAGCTGCCACTTGCCATAGTGTGCAAAGCGGCGTCGCAGCTACTTCTTGCGCTTGATCGGGGCGTTCATGACCATGCCGCTGGCTTCCATGTTGATTTCGCCGGCATCGTCACTTTTGAGGGTGATGATGCAGAGGACGTCGACATCGTATTCCTGGACGGTGTAGACGGTCGTGACCTTGCCGTTCTTTTCCGCCTTCAGCGGGTCGGAAACGAGTCTGCCGTATTCGGCCGCGGGCATCTCGAAGTGGACGCCTTTGTCGTCCTTGACGAAGGTGACGACGCCGGAAAGTTCGTCACCGCCGAGGGGGTTGTCCATCGTGAAGGTCCATTCGCCGACGAGCTTGGCGATGTCAGCCTGGGCTTTCGCGCTCAGGTCCTGGGTCTGTGCGGCGGCGGAGAGGCAGAAAGCCAGGGCCGCGGCCGCGATTATCAACATTCTTTTCATAGCAGTGTTATTTCTTTATACGGGTGATCTTTCCCTTGATGGTCATATTCATCTCCTTGACTTCCTGGACGATTTCGCCGGCGTCGTCGCTTGTCAGCGTGATCGTGTTGGAAATGACGACGTCGTAATCCTCGACGGTGAAGGTCGTCGTGATCTTGCCGTTCTCCTGCGCCTGCAGCGGAGCGGAGACGAACTTGTTCAGGTTTTCGATTTCCATCTCGAGATGGACGCCCTTGTCATCCTTGACGAACTGGAGGGCGCCTTCAAAGGTCCCGCCGTCCATCGGGTTGTCCAGGACGGCCTTCCAGGCGCCGGGGAGCTTCGCGATGTCGGCCTGGGCTTTCGCCTTCAGGTCCGGGGTCTGCGCGAAGGCAGTCAGGGTAAGCAGCAGGGTCGCTGCGATCACGAAAAACTTTTTCATACTAGAATACCCACTTGGTACCGATACAAGGCATCACGTTGAAGCCCTGCATGCCGGCGAAATTGTAGCTGAACTCCACCTCGCCGCCGATGTTGAAGTGGTCGAAGACCTGGTACCAGAGCTGCGGCTCGGAAAGGAAGACGAGGTTGTTGCCCTCGCACCAGAAATCAGCGAAGCCGGAGAAGCGGAGGCCCTTCGCGCCGAAGAGGTCCTGGAGGCCCCAGACCGCCGTGAACTGCATGGGGATCTTGCTGTACAGATCGTTGAACTTCTTGTAGAGGAGCTTGAGGTTCAGGGTGTTATTGAAATTCTCGGAGTGGAGGAAATAGTCAAGGCCGACGAGGAAGGCGTTGTTGACCGTGAATCCGCCGATGGTCGCGGGGACGCCGAAGATGCCGAGGCCGCCGTTGTATTCAACCTGGATGCTGAGCGCGGAGAGGGAGCTGTCCTGCCAGAAGTTGAGGCAGCGGGCGATTTCCATGTACGTGCCGCTCGGGGAGATGACGGTGTTGTTGAGGTTCCGCATGTTGTAGTCGTAATCGATGAAGAAGAAGGTGTTGCCCCAGTCATCGGTGTGGAAGCCCTCCATGGTGGTGGTGAAATGGCCGCGGCCGAGATCGTAGAACGTCTGGAAGTTGGTCTGCGCAAAGGCGTTGCCGGCAAAGAACAGGCTGATGGCCACGATTGCCGGGAAAACAAATTTTTTCATTTATACAGGTTTTTAGGATTTTTCCGAATTCAAAGATAGTAAAAAATCACCGGGTTGCATACAGTTCGCGCAAGACTTTCAGCGAGCGGATGTTCAACTCGCAGCCCAGGTGGAAGGAGAGGTAGCGGAGCAGCGCGTCGAGGTTGTCCTTGTCCTCGCTGTCCATAAAGGGAAGGAGGTCCGCGGTCTCCGGCGCGAAGCCCAGCGCGACGGCGAGCTCCACGAGGAAACGGGTGTTGAAGGCGGCATAGCCGCCGGGGAGTTCGTCCAGCGCGAGGATGGTCTTTTCGGCCCATTCGTAGAGCCCGTCTTCGTAGACGCCCTCCCGGACGACCCGGTAGAGGACTTCGCTGATGAAGAGGGTCATCGCGTTTTTATGGACATTGCTGCGGATGCCGTTGAGGGGGTGGCGGGAGACGATTTCGGAGGCGCGGGAAAGCTGGGAACGGGGGTTGTCCGTGATGGCGGCCTCCACCAGGTTGAGGGGGAGGAACAGGGCCATCGGGCCGCCCTTCCGCACGTTGACGAGGAAGGACTTGCGTCCGTACTCCCGGCTGAGGGTGTGGATGACGATGGCGTTGTCCCGGACCTTGGTGACGTTCAGGATGATCAGTTCCGCGCGCGTTTTCATGGCTGCTCCGCCAGCCAGGCGGCCATGGCACGGAGCGCCTGGCCCCTGTGGGAAATGGTGTTTTTCGCCGATTCACCGGCCTGCGCGAGGGTCTGTCCCGGCAGGGCGTCGGCGATGAAGATGGGGTCATAGCCGAAGCCGCGGGAGCCGGCGCGGCGGGTGGCGATGCGCCCTTCCATCGTGCCGTCGAAGTAGTGTTGCTCCCCGTCGAGGATGAGGGTCACGGACGTGCGGAAGCGGGCGGTGCGGGAGGCGCCGGGATGCTTCCTGAGCTCCGCGAGGAGCTTTTTGATGTTGGCTTCGAAGTCGTGGCCTTCGCCGGCGTAGCGCGCCGAATGGATCCCCGGCGCCCCGTCCAGCGCGTCCACTTCGAGGCCGCTGTCGTCCGCGAAGCAGTTGAGTCCCGTGCGGCGCCAGACGTATTCCGCTTTCTGGATGGAGTTGGCACGAAAAGTGTTCCCCGTCTCCGGGATTTCCTCGGTGATGCCGAGGTCTGCGGGGGTGAGCAGTTCGAAACCCGGTCCGAGGATTTCCGCCGCTTCGCGCAGCTTCCCCCGGTTGCCGGTGGCAAATACGATTTTCATATCTATGTTTTCTTAAATGGTGAAACCTTTTTCTGAAACCCTTCGTCCCACCGCAAGCGGTCCCCCCGTTCATATGGCCACGGGCGGCCATAGGTTTCAGGAAAAAGGCTTTACCATTTGCAAGACAAAGGTACAATTTTTACTATTTTTGTGGAAATGGAGTTTAACGGAATGAAAAGAATCACCATCATATTGCTGCTGGCGCTGGTGCCGGTGGCGGCGGGAGCGCAGTCCAAGAGTTTTCAACTGGGGAAATGGACGGAGATCCAGAACGCGCTGCTGCGGGAGCTGAACCGTTCGTACGTGGACTCGCTGCCGGTCGACCGGATCGAGCGGGCGGGGATCGACGCGATGCTCGCGGAGCTCGACCCATATACCGTCTACATCCCGGACGAGGAGAACGAGAACCTGGAGATGATGCTCAACAAGACCTATGGGGGCATCGGCGCGGTAATCTACAAGCCGGACAAGGACGGCAACGTCATCATCAACGAGCCGTACGCCGGCTCGCCGGCCGCGAAGTACGGCCTCGCCTGCGGCGATGAGATTATGGCCATCGACGGCGTCACGACCCACGGCCTGGATTCCAAGGAAGCCAGCGACCGGATGAAGGGGAAGCCCGGTTCGAAGGTGACCTTCACGGTGAAGAAGCTGCGCAGCGGCGAGGTGGTCGACATCGACATCATCCGCGAACGGATCCACCTGCCTGACGTCGAATATGCCGGAATGCTGGATGCCAGGACAGGCTACATCCTCCAGACCGGCTTCACGGAAAACGTGTCCCAGGACTTCCGGGAAGCGTTCCTCAAGCTGAAGCGCGAGGGAATGGAGCGCCTCGTCATCGACCTGCGGGGCAACGGCGGCGGCCTGCTGCAGGAGGCGGTGAACATCGTCTCGCTGTTCGTGCCGCGCGGCTCGGTGGTCGTAACCTCCAGGGGCGCTGCGGGCGAAGACCGCACCTACAAGACCACGACCGAGCCGCTGGACACGCAGATCCCGATCATCGTGCTGGTGGACGGGGGCACGGCCTCCTCTTCCGAGATCGTCGCCGGCGCGCTGCAGGATTACGACCGCGCGACCATTATGGGCAAGCGCACCTACGGCAAGGGCCTGGTCCAGAGCATCCGCTCCCTGCCATATAACGGCACCCTCAAGGTCACGACCGCAAAATACTACACCCCCTCGGGCCGCTGCGTCCAGGCCATCGACTACAGCCACCGCAACGAGGACGGCAGCGTCGGCCACATCCCCGACTCGCTGACCCACGAGTTCCGGACTGCGGCCGGCCGCATCGTGCGCGACGGCGGCGGCATCACCCCGGACGTGGACATCCCCCTCAAGGAATACAGCCGCCTCACCTATTCCATCGTGCTCGGCGGCATCGCAGAGCAGTACGCCCTCGAATATGTGCGCAAGCACGCTTCCATCCCCGCGGTGGACGCCTTCCACCTCAGCGACGCGGACTACGCCGACTTCATCGCCTTCGCGAAGAACAAGGAATTCGACTACCGCTCCAGCGCGAAGACCCTCTACGACCAGATGCGCGCGCAGCTGCGCAAGGATGGCCTCGAGGAGGGTATGAAAACGGAGCTCGACGCCCTCGAAAAGGCCATCAATATGGAGAAGGAGCAGTTCCTCCAGCTCAAGCGCGAGGAGATCACCCCTTTCCTCGAAGAGGAGATCGTCGTGCGCTACTACTTCCAGGAAGCCGGCGTCCGCCTCCGCCTCCGCTACGACGACCAGCTCAAGACGGCGCTGACCAGCCCGACGATCTGACGTCCCGCCCGGCCAGACGCACCTGCAGCGTTGAGGTGGGGTGGCAGCTATATCGCTGTAAACCAGCGCTTTAGCTGCCACCTATAAATAATTGAACGTGCAGGTCGCGCCCTGGTGGTCCTCCGTGATGGAGGCCCACTGGGGGAGGGGCTGCTCGCCGGGCTCGGCGGGGGTCAGGAAGAAGAATTCGTACTGGTGGAGGCGGGCGACGGCGCGGTCCTCCTCCAGGGAGAGGAGGGTGTAGCCGATGTCGCCCCAGTAGCCGGTCGAGGGGACGCAGAGCGTCCGCAGGATGCGGCGCTCGCTCCAGTTCTTCTTCGTCCAGCCCGGGCGCCAGACGTGGTCGTGGCCGTGGATGTAGCCGCAGCAGGTCGCGCTGGCGTTGAGGAGGCCGTTCAGGCCGGTCTCGCCGATGCCGTGGTGGGCCATCACGAACACGGGTTTCTCCGTGTAGGAGGCGAGCTTCTGCTCCAGCCAGGCGCGCTGGGCCTCGTCAATCGCGCCGCCGCCGATGTACGTATCCGGGTTGTCCGGGTCCTGGAGCGAGTCGAGCACGATGAAATCGGCCCGCGGCGTCTCCACGACGTGGACGAGGCGGTCCGGCAGCGCCGAGGAAGCGACCTGCTCCGGGAAATACGGGGCGAAGTTCTTCCGTTTGTCGTGGTTGCCGTGCGCCATCGTGAACTGGATCCCGGAGCCCTCCAGCGGCGCGAGGATCTCCTTGAGCCGGGCGTACTCTTCCGGCTTTCCGTACAGGTGGGCGTTGTCGCCCAGCGAGATCAGGTAGCGGGGACGGGGGTTCAGCGCGAGGATGTCCGCGAGGACCCGTTTCAACTTCTCCTCGGTGAAACCGTCCGGGATGGTATGCAGGTCCGAAATGATGCAGACGAGGTTTTCGTCGAATCTGCCGCGCCAGCCTTTTCCGCCGGGGGCGGCGCAGGAGCTAAGGCTTGCGGGCACGACGGTCGCCGCCGCCCCGAGCACGGCTACGCTTTCCAGAAACTTTCTTCTATCCATATCTAAAAGTTATTGGGTTCCGAAAACGAGCAGGGCCATCGCGCAGAGCAGGAGCCCGAGGGCGAGCGTCTTGCCGCGGATGTTCTTCTCCTTGAAGAGGAAGATGCCGAAGAGGAACGGCACGAGCACGGAGCTGCGCCGGACCATCGAAATGATGGAGATCATCGCGCCTTCCTGCTTCAGCGAATAGAAGTACAGGAAATCGGCCACGACGATCAGCACCGCGATCAACAGCAGCAGCCAGTCCCAGCGGATCGTCCGGAACTCCGACTTCTGGCGCCGCCACTGGAAGAGCATCACCACCGCCAGGATCATCGTGATGTAGAAGTTACACCAGCTCTGCACGAACAGGGGCTCCATCGAGGCGATGATGTGCTTGTCATACAGCGCGCTGGCGGAACCGGCGAGCACCGAAACCGCCATAAACAGGATGCCCTTGCTCTTCGAGAACTGGATTCCTTCCTTCCGGCTCGACAGGCTCAGCAGGTACAGCGACACGATGGCGAGGATGCTGCCCGCCCACTGCCATCCGTTCAGCCGCTCCCCGAACAGGAGCACGGAGAACACGAGCACGAACACCGGCCGCGTGGCCTTGATCGTGCTGGCGGTCGTCAGCGGCAGCAGCTTGATGCCGTACAGCCCGGAAATCCAGGATGTCGACACCAGGATCGCCTTCAGGAACAGCTTCAGGTGGTCCTCCACCGGCCCGGCGGAGAGCCACGGGCTCAGCAGCAGCGTCGAGAGCGCGGTCACGCAGAGCAGCACCTGCAGCACGTCGTTCTTCTTCAGGGACTGCTTCTTGAATACGTCGTACAGGCCGAGGAACAGCGCCGATGCGACAGTGGTCCAAATCCACATTTCAGTAAGGATTACAGGGTTTGACCTCCGATGAATTCACGCATGATGCTGGTCGGCGGGATGGCGGCGATTTCCGCCGGCCGGATCGCCACGACCTGCGTCAGGAAAGTCAGCAGGGTGCGGGCTTTCGCGTAGACCGGGGAGGATTCGGCAATCCCTTCCAGCAGCGGTTCCGCATAGTATTTCAGCACCGGAACGTCGTACAGCGTCGAGGAGTTGAAGACCACGTCGGCGTTTTCCTCGTAGGGGAAGATGTTCCTTTCCTCGCCGCGGCGGACGCTCGGCCAGCGGAGGAGGGTGTCCTCCGGGGAGATGCCGCGCGTGCGGTTGTCCCGCACGATGCGGCGCAGCAGGCGCTTGTCCGTCGTCGAATTGTGGACCTTCTCGCCGCCGGGCAGCGAGGACAGCGCCGAGATGTAGATGCGGAAGATCTTGCGCTGGTCCACGGCCGGCGTGAGCGCCGGGTTCAGGGCGTGGATGCCTTCCATCACGAGGATGTCGCTGGCTTCCAGGTGGAGCAGCTTGCCGGAGGGGAAGGACCGGCCCTTGACGAAGTCGAATTTCGGGATTTCGATCTCCCCGCCGGAGAGGAGGGTGTTGAGGTCGTTGTTCAGCGCCTCGATGTTCATCGCCCCCAGGGCTTCGAAATCCAGCTCGCCGTCCTCGTCCTTCGGGGTCAGCTCGCGGGGCAGGAAGTAGTTGTCCAGTTCGATGACCCGCGGGGTGAGGCCGAGCACGCGGCACTGCTGGGCGATGCGCAGCGACGAGGAGGTCTTTCCGCTGGACGAGGGGCCGGAAATCATGATGATGGGCTTTCTGCGGTGGCAATAGGAAATCTGGTTGGCGATTTCCGCATACTTGCGCTCCTGGCGGGCTTCGCACAGGTTGATGAGGTCGATGCCTCCGCCGCTGAGGAAGGTCTCGTTGACGGCTTCCAGCGTTTCGATGCCGATGGCGCTGCACCAGTCCTTGTACTCGTAGCGCGCCGCTTCAATCTTGGTCATAGCACTTCTTTTAAATAGGGTCCGGTCACGGAGCGGGGGTCGGCTGCGAGCTGCTCGGGCGTGCCCTGCGCAATCACGCGGCCGCCGCCTGCGCCGCCTTCCGGTCCCAGGTCGATGATGTAGTCCACACTCTTGAGCACATCCAGGTTGTGCTCGATGATTATTACGGTGTTGCCCTGGTCCACAATCTTCTGAAGCACGTTCAGAAGCACTTTGATGTCTTCGAAATGGAGGCCGGTCGTCGGCTCGTCGAGGATGTAGAGCGTGTTGCCGGTGTCCTTGCGGAACAGCTCCGCGGCGAGCTTCATCCGCTGGCTCTCGCCGCCGGAGAGGGTCACGGCGGACTGGCCGAGCTGGACGTAGCCGAGGCCCACGTCCACGAGCGCGCCCAGCTTGCGCGCGATGTTCGGCACGTTCCGGAAGAACTCGTACGCCTCCGAAATCGGCATGTCGAGCACGTCGCTGATGCTCTTGCCCTTGAACTTCACGGCGAGGGTGTCCTCCTTGTAGCGGCGGCCGCGGCACTCGTCGCAGACCACGTTCACGGAGGGGAGGAAGTTCATCTCGATCACCTTGATGCCGGCGCCGTTGCAGGCTTCGCAGCGGCCCTCGGCGACGTTGAAGGAGAAGCGGCCGGCCTTGAAGCCGCGCACCTTCGCGTCCGGGGTTTCTTCGAAGAGCTTGCGGATGTCGGCGAAGACGCCGGTGAAGGTCGCGGGGTTGCTGCGCGGCGAGCGCCCGATGGGGCTCTGGTCGACCTCGATAAGCTTATCAATATAGGATGCGCCTTCCAGGGCGCGGTAGGGCAGGGGTTTCTCCTTGGAACGGGTGAGGCGGGCTTTCAGGATGGGCACGAGGGTCTCGTTGACGAGGGAGCTCTTGCCGCTGCCGCTGACGCCGGCGATGCCGATGAACATTCCGAGGGGGAAGCGGACGTCGATGTCCTTGAGGTTGTTGCCGCGGGCGCCGAGGAGGTCGAGGAAGAGGCCGTTGCCGGGGCGGCGGACGGCGGGGACGGGGATCTCGCGCTCGCCGCGGAGGTATTCCAGCGTGAGCGAGCCCGGCACGCCGGCGATCGCGTCGGCGGGGCCGCTGTAGCAGATGTGCCCGCCGTCCGCGCCCGCGCCCGGACCGACGTCCACGAGCCAGTCCGCCGCGTGCATCGTCTCCGCGTCGTGCTCGACGACGATGATGGAGTTGCCGCCGTCGCGGAGCTTGCGCAGGGAGGCGATGAGTTTGCGGTTGTCGCGCTGGTGGAGGCCGATGGAGGGCTCGTCGAGGATGTACATCACGTTGACGAGTTTCGAGCCGATCTGCGTCGCGAGGCGGATGCGCTGGCTCTCGCCGCCGGAAAGCGTGCCGGTCGGACGGTCCAGCGTCAGGTAGTCGAGGCCCACGTCCAGCAGGAAGCGGAGGCGGTCGCCGAGCTCCTTGAGGATGTCGCGGGCGATGTTGCGCTCGCGCGTCGAGAACTTTTCCGGGAGCGAGGCGATCCAGGCCGCGAGGTCCGTGATCTCCATCGCGGAGACTTCGGAAATCGTCTTCCCGTCGATGCGGAAGCACTCCGCCTCCTTGTTGAGGCGGGTTCCATGGCATTCGGGGCAGACGATCTTGTCCTCGATGTCGTCCACGACGCCGGGCCAGGTCACCATTTCCGAATTGGCGCCGTCACCGACGCGGAAGAAATCGTCGGCGCCGAAGACCACCAGGGACACGGCTTCGTCCGGAATCGCGGCGATCGGGTCGTAGATCGAGAAATTGTATTTGCGTGAGATGGCGCGGAGCGTGTCGAACTTGCGGTTCTCCCGGACGCGGCCGAGCGGCACGATGCCGCCGTCGGCGATGCTCACCGAGCGGTCCGGGATGATGGTGTCGAGGTTGACGTCCACGACCATCCCGAGGCCCTTGCAATAGGGGCAGTAGCCTTCGGGGGAGTTGAAGGAGAAGGAGTGCGGCGCGGGCTCGCGGAGCGAGATGCCGCTCTCCGGGTCCACGAGGTGTTTCGAATAATGGTGGAGTTTGCCGGTCTCCAGGTCCAGCAGCGCCAGCGCGCCCTTGCCGAGGTTCAGGGCGGCGAGGACGGAGTCGTGGACCCGCCGCTCGTCCCCCTCGCGGGGTTTCAGCTTGTCGACCACCGCTTCGATGAAATGGGGCTTGTAGCGGTCCACGGAGTCGATGGGACCGAGGTCCTCGAGCTCGCCGTCGATGCGCACCTGGGTATAGCCGCGCTTGCGCAGGCTCTCGAAAAGGTCGCGGTAGTGGCCTTTGCGGCCGCGCACGAGCGGAGCGAGGAGCAGGCACTTGCGGCCGGCGAACTGCTCCAGGATGAGGTTGACGATTTGCTCGTCGGTGTAGCGCACCATCTCGCGGCCGGTCTCGGGGGAGTAGGCGCGGGAGGCGCGGGCGTAGAGGAGGCGGAGGAAGTCGTAGATTTCCGTGATGGTTCCGACGGTCGAGCGGGGGTTGTTGCCGGTCGTCTTCTGCTCGATCGCGATGATGGGGCTCAGGCCCTCGATGTTCTCGACTTCCGGCTTCTCTAGGATGCCCATGAAGTGCTTCGCATACGGGGAAAGCGTGTTCATATAGCGGCGCTGGCCCTCTGCGTAGATGGTGTCGAAGGCGAGGGAACTCTTGCCGCTGCCGCTGACGCCGGTGACGACGACGAAGCGGTCCCGCGGAATGCGGAGATCCACATTCTGCAGGTTGTGGGCCTTGGCTCCCTGTATTTCGACAAACTTATCCATCGATCGGGATTCCGTCTACGTTGCCGTTTTCGTCCTTTTCGTTGAAGGGTTGCAGGAAGGGGTTGCCGGTGCGCTCCGCGGCGATGGTGGTGTCCCCGCCGTGGCCCGGGTGGACGCGCGTCTCCCCGGGGAGGGGGAGCAGCTTCTCCATCACGGAGACGATTTCCCTGTCGTAGTCGGCGCAGGGGAGGTCGGTCCTGCCGATGGAGCCTGCGAAGAGCGTGTCCCCGCTGAAGAGGTCCCCGCTGGCGGCGCAGTAGTAGCAGGTGCTGCCGGGGGAGTGGCCGGGCGTGTGGATCACTTCCAGTTCCATTCCCGCCAGGGTGAGCCGCTGTCCGTCGGTGACGTCCTGCAGCGGAAGGTCCAGGTCGGCCCTGGGCCTGAAGAAACGGTCCGCCATGGGGATGAGCTCATCCAGGTGGCACCTGTCCTCCGGGTGGAGGTACACGGGGATGCCGAAGTGCCGGGCGCATTCTGCGACGCCGTGCGTATGATCGAAATGGGCGTGGGTCAGGAGGATGGCCTCCGGCTGCAGCTTTTCCTGCTCCACGCAGGCGTACAGCGCGTCCCTTTCCTCCGGGCCTATGAACCCCGGGTCGATGATGACCGCCCCGGGACCGCGGTCCCAGACCAGCATGCAACGCTCCCGAAAAGGGTTGAAAATGAAAATTCTGATATTCAGCATCGAATTCCGGAATAGCTCACAAAAATACGAAATCCTTTTCTTATTTTTGTAGTATGCATATCGGAATCGCAGGAAACATCGGCAGCGGGAAATCGACCCTGACCGGAATGCTCGCGGAGCATTACGGCTGGGAGCCCCGCTACGAGTCCGTGGTCGACAATCCCTACCTGGAAGACTACTATTCCGACATCGCCCGCTGGTCCTACAACCTCGAGACCTACTTCCTCGCCCAGCGCTTCCGCGACGTGCTCGAAATCGCCCGCTCGGAGAAGACCATCGTCCAGGACCGGACCATCTTCGAGGGCGTCTACATCTTCACGGCGAACAACTATGCCCTCGGAAACCTCTCGAAGCGCGATTTCGAGACCTATATGCAGCTGTTCGAGCTGATGATCTCGACCGTGAAATACCCCGACCTGCTGATCTACCTGAAGACCTCCGTGCCGGTGCTCGTCTCCCGGATCCAGCAGCGCGGCCGGGACTACGAGCAGGCGATCAGCCTGGAGTACCTGGCAAGCCTGAACGAGCGCTATGACCGCTGGATTTCGGAGTACAAGGGCAACGTCCTCGTCGTGGAAGGCGACGGACTGGACTTCAAGAACAATCCGGAGGATTTCAGCGCCATCACGGACAAGATTGACGCCCGTTTGTTCGGACTTTTCCCCAAATAGTCGTACATTTGCAAACTATTAAGTATTTGAAGATATGCACATCGCCGTCGCAGGAAACATCGGCAGCGGAAAGACGACCCTGACCAAGATGCTGGCCGCCCACTACGGGTGGAAACCCCGGTTCGAATCCGTGGATTTCAATCCGTATCTCGCTGATTTCTATGAGGATATGGAACGCTGGTCCTTCAACCTCCAGATCTACTTCCTCAACAAGCGTTTCAAGGATGTCGTGGACATCTCCCGCTGCGACGACGTGATCATCCAGGACCGGACGATCTACGAGGACGCGCGGATCTTCGCGCCGAACCTCCACGCGATGGGCCTGATGACGACCCGCGATTTCGAGAACTATTCGGACCTCTTCGACCTGATGATGTCCCTCGTGAATCCGCCGGACCTCCTGATCTATCTCCGTTCCTCGATCCCGAACCTGATCGCCCAGATCCAGAAACGCGGCCGGGAATACGAAAAGAGCATCCGCATCGACTACATCACCGGCCTGAACGAGCGCTACGAGGAGTGGATCAAGGATTACAAAGGTAATTTACTCATTATCGACGCCGACACGATCAAGTTCGGCAACCGTCCCGAAGACTTCGAGAAAGTCACGAATATGATCGACGCCCAGCTCTTCGGATTGTTTTCAAATAAGCAGTAACAGTTATGGCAGAAAGACCGACCATCATTGATTTTGTAGAAAAGTATACCCGCCAGTTCGCCGACCACGTCTACCTTCGTGAGAAGGTCGGCGGCGAATGGAAGGCCATCACCCAGGAGCAGACCCGCCAGGCCGCCTACCGCATCGGCGCCGGCCTGATGTCCCTCGGCCTGGAGAAGGGCGACAAGATCGCCCTCCTGTCCGAGAGCCGCGCGATGTGGATCCTCGCCGAGCTTGGCGCGATGTACGCCGGCGCGACCGACGTCCCGCTGTCCGTCAACCTCGGTGCCGACGCGGACCTCATCTTCCGCATCACCCACTCCGATTCCCAGTGGATCCTCGTCTCCGGCAACCAGCTGCCGAAGATCCGCAAGATCCTCCCGCAGTGTCCCGCAATCAAGAAAGTGATCGTCTTTGACGACACCGCCTTCGATTACGATACCCTCGAGGAGAAGGAAATCCGTATGTCCGAGGTCGAGGCCGCCGGCGACGCCTTCCTCAAGGACCACGAGGATCAGTTCATCGCCCGCTACAAGTCCGTCGGCCCGGATGACTACGCCAACATCAGCTACACCTCCGGCACGACCGCCGACCCGAAGGGCATCCTCCTGACCCACCGCAACTACACGGCCAACGTCGCCCAGGGCAACAGCGTCATCACGATCGGCGAGAACGACGTGATGCTCATCATCCTCCCGCTCGACCACTGCTTCGCCCACGTGGCAGGTATGTACACGATGATGTTCTACGGCGGCAGCATCGCCTTCGTCCCGATCGGCAAGAACAGCCTCGCGACCCTGAAGAACGTGCCCGTCGCGATCCGCGAGACCCGTCCGCACGTGATGCTTTCCGTCCCGGCCCTCGCCCGCAACTTCAAGAAGAACATCGAAAGCGGCATCAAGGCGAAGGGCAAGACGACCGAGAAGCTCTTCAACTTCGCCGTGAAGAACGCGATTACCTACAATAAGGAATACTACAACCGCGGCGGCTTCCTCTACTGGTGGCGTAAGCCCCTGATGTGGCTCTTCGACAAGCTCATCTTCACGAAGGTGCGCGAAAGCTTCGGCGGCCGCATGAAGTTCTTCGTCGGCGGCGGCGCCCTGCTCGACATCGAGCTCCAGCGCTTCTTCTGCGCCGTCGGCATGCCGATGTTCCAGGGCTACGGCCTGACGGAGGCGACCCCGATCATCTGCGCCAACTCGACCGGCCACGCCATCTTCGGCTCCTCCGGCCGCATCGTGCGCCCGATGGACTGCATCATCTGCGACGACCAGGGCAAGGAAGTGCCCATCGGCCAGAAGGGCGAGATCGTGGTCCGCGGCGAGAACGTGATGGCCGGCTACTGGAAGAATCCCGAAGCGACGGCGAAGACCGTCATCGACGGCTGGCTCCATACCGGCGACATGGGCTACATCTGCCCCTGGGACCACGACTTCCTCTATGTCACGGGCCGCTTCAAGTCCCTGCTGATCAGCTCCGACGGCGAGAAGTACTCGCCGGAGGGCTTCGAGGACAGCCTCCCGGAGGTCTCGAAGTACGTCTCCCAGGTCGTGCTCCACAACAACCAGAACCCGTACACGGTCGTCCTGATCGTACCCGAGAAGGAAGCGCTCGCCGACTTCGTGAAGGGCCAGGGCCTCGACCCGAAGACCCGCGAAGGCAAGGAAGCGATGCTCAGGAAGATCCAGGACGAGATCGACACCTACAAGACCGGCGGCCCCCACGAGGACCTCTTCCCGGACCGCTGGCTCCCCGCCGCCGTCATCATCTGCGATGAGCCCTACACCATCGCCAACCAGATGATGAACTCGACGATGAAGATCGTCCGCCGCAAGGTCGAGGAGCACTACGCCGACCGCATCGCCTACGCCTACACCGCCGAAGGCAAGAACCTCCTCAACGAAAAGAACCTCGCCTCCCTGTAGCCTGTCATTTCGACCAAGCGAAGCGCGCGGAGAAATCTCTGTCGCAGAATAATCAAATTTCCCGAGATCGTCAGAAAAATGCCGACTCGGGAAATTTGCTTTTTCTGCAGAATGACTATCTTTCGGAAAACACAACAATCCGAAATGAAAAGAATGTATCTGCTGGCGGCGCTGGCGCTGCTGATTGCCGGGACGGGGCTCTCCGCCCAGAATACGCTTCCCAAGGCGATGACTACCTACGAGGCGGGGACCTACCCCTCCGAAACCAATGTGCTGCGGGCGGAGTACCCGCGCGTGGATCCCGTGAGCCGGAAGGCGTATTTCAAATTCCTGCTGCCGCTGGCACATACCGTGACCGTGACCATCGGGAACGACGAGTACAAGGGGACGAAGGACATTGACGGCGTCTGGACTATCGAGACCGCGCCGCTGGTGGTCGGTTTCCACTATTACTTCGTGAATGTGGACGGCGCGCGCCTGACCGATCCGAACAGCAATTCCTATTTCGGATACACGGCCAATGCGGGCGGCATCGAGGTCCCGGAAGGCCCGGAAGGGGACTACTACCGCTTCAACAAGGACGTCCCCCACGGCCAGATCCGCTCCCTGAACTACTATTCCGAAATCAACGGCACCTACCGCCACGTCAACGTGTACGTTCCCGCCAGCTATGAGCAGGGCAAGAAGCGCTACCCGGTCCTCTACCTGCTGCACGGCATGGGAGAAAACGAGAACGGCTGGGTCAACCAGGGCTACGTCAATTTCATCCTGGACAACCTGATCGCCTCCGGGGAGGCCGTGGAGATGATCGTCGTCGTCATGAGCGGCGACATCCGCACGACCCCGACGATCCGTACCGTTCCGGGCAAGACCGTCTCCGACATCTATGTCAATGAGCTGGTCCCGTTCATCGACAAGACCTTCCGCACCCTGGCCGACCGGGAGCACAGGGCCATGGCGGGCCTCTCCCGCGGCGGCTCCCAGACGACGGCGACCGTCCTTACGAACCACAACATAGACAAGTTCGCCTGGATGGCCACGCTCAGCGGTTTGGGCGGTGTCAACAAGGACAACGTTGCGACCATCTTCGACGGTGCGTTCGCCGATCCGGCCGCCTTCAACCGCCAGATGCGCCTGTTCCATATCAGCTGGGGCACGGAAGAAGGCGCCCGTTTCCCGGGCAGCGTCGACGCTCTCCGCGCGCAGGGCATCAACTGCGTGACTTACATCTCGGAAGGCACGGCGCATGAATGGCTTACCTGGCGCCGCGGCTTCCGCGACCTCGCCACGAAGCTCTTCCGGAAATAGTCTAAGAAGGAAAGACCAAAAGAATAAAAATCAAAAATGAAAAGACTGATTCTGCTGACGGCAACCCTCCTCCTGGCCGGCAGCCTCCTGACTGCGGGCGCGCAGAGCCGCAAAGTCGACGCCTATTTCACCACCGCGGAAATGCCGGACCTCCTGAAATGGCTGCCGGCTCCGCCCGACACGAACAGCACGCAGTTCGTCTATGACATCACCCAGTACATGTGGGGCAAGACCCAGCGCCTCGACGAGGAGCGCGCCGCGATTGCCATCCGGGATGCGGAATACAGCATCAACCGCATCATCAAGGAGTTCAGCGGCCCCTTCGGCCTGGAAATTTCCGAAGACGGAACCCCGGAAATCTACAAAGTCCTCCGGGAGGGAACCGCGACCTGCGACAGCATCTGCACCTACCCGAAGGCCTACTACAAGCGCATGCGCCCGTTCGTGCGTTTCAAGGAAGGGACATTGACCCCGGCCTCCGAGCCCGGCCTCGCCCGCAACGGCTCCTTCCCCTCCGGCCACACCATCCTGGGCTGGAGCACCGCCCTGCTCCTGACCGAAATCAATCCCGAGCGGGCGGACACGCTCCTCGCGCGCGGCCTGATGTACGGGGAAAGCCGCGTCATCGTCGGCGCCCACTGGCAGAGCGATGTCGACGCCGGCTACCTGGCCGCGAGCGCCGCCTACGCGAAACTCCATACCAGCGAACGCTTCCTGGAACAGATGCGCAAAGCCCGCGAAGAATTCCGCCGCCTGACGGCCCCCGCCGCCGCTCCGCCCCAAAAACCCTCGCGCCCCCGTCCCCGCCGCCAGCGGTAAGTCCCTTTTATTATCCTACATAAAATAGCCCGGCATCCTTCGAGGGTGGAGGAAAAGAGGGGTTGGTGGGTGGGGTAATAATAAA
>LUZF01000034.1 GCA_001602865.1 Bacteroidales bacterium Bact_14 | reverse complement strand
GATCGCCGGCATCTCGCTGGGCCAGCTGCTCCTGGCCTGCGCGTACGGCGCCCGCGCAGAGCGTCTCCCGCACGGCCACCACGGCGGCCGCGCCGTCCGCAACGCCGCGGGCCGGATCATTATGACCGAGCACAACCACGGCTGGGCCGTGGACGCCGGCTCCCTGGCCGGCACGGGCCTGGAAATCACCCACACGGATGTCCAGGACGGCAGCGTGGAAGGTCTCTGCTGCGCCGCGGAGAAGGCCTTCTCCGTCCAGTATTACCCGGAAGGCGCCCCCGGTCCGCAGGACGGGATCTCCTTCTTCGACGATTTTGTGAACCTTATGAGCGAATAAGCTATGCCGCGCAGGACAGATATCAAGAAAGTGATGGTGATCGGCTCCGGCCCGATTGTAATCGGACAGGCCGCCGAATTCGATTATGCAGGCACCCAGGCCTGCATCGCCCTCAAGGAAGAGGGCTACGAGGTCATCCTCGTGAACTCCAACCCGGCTACGATCATGACCGACACCCATATGGCCGACAAGGTCTATATGGAGCCGCTCAAGCTGGAATACATCGCAAAGATCATCCGTTATGAGCGTCCGGACGCCCTCGTCCCGGGCCTCGGCGGCCAGACCGGCCTGAACCTCGCCGTCCAGCTCGCCCGCAAGGGCGTGCTCGACGAATGCCACGTCGAAATCCTCGGCACCTCGTTCCACAGCATCGAGCAGGCCGAAGACCGTGAGCTCTTCAAGGAGCTTTGCCTCGAACTCGGCGAGCCGGTCATCCCCTCCGCGACGGTCTACAGCATCGAGGAGGCAGTCAAGGTCGCCGAAGAGATCGGCTACCCGGTCGTCCTCCGCCCGGCCTTCACCCTCGGCGGCACCGGCGGCGGCTTCGCCGACAACGAGGAGGAGCTGCGCGACCATATGCGCAACGCCCTCGCCCTGTCCCCGGTCCACCAGGTGCTCGTCGAGAAGAGCATCAAGGGCTACAAGGAAATCGAGTTCGAGGTGATGCGCGACGCCAACGACACCGCCATCGCCATCTGCTCGATGGAGAACGTCGACCCGGTCGGCATCCACACCGGCGACTCGATCGTCGTCGCCCCGAGCCAGACGCTGACGGACAAGGAGTACCAGCTCCTGCGCGACAGCGCCCTCAAGATGATCCGCGCCCTGAAGATCGAAGGCGGCTGCAACATCCAGTTCGCCCTCGACCCGCTCTCCTTCACCTATTACATCATCGAGGTCAATCCGCGCGTCTCCCGCTCCTCGGCCCTCGCCTCGAAGGCCAGCGGCTTCCCGATCGCCCGCGTGACGGCGAAGATCGCCGTCGGCCTGACGCTCGACGAAATCCTCCTGGACGGTCATCCGGCGGCCTTCGAGCCCTCCCTGGACTACGTCGTCGCCAAGTTCGCCCGCTTCCCGTTCGACAAGTTCGGCGAGGCCTCGAACGAGCTCGGCACCCAGATGAAGGCGACCGGCGAGGTGATGAGCATCGGCCGCACCCTCGAGGAGAGCTTCCTCAAGGCGGTCCGCTCCCTGGAGATCGGCGTCTGCCACATCCACAAGAAGAAGTTCGACACGATGGACGCCGAAACCCTCCTGGAATACATCTCGAAGGGCACCGACGACCGCATCTTCGCCATCGCGCAGCTGATGCGCCTCGGCGTCGACGTGTCCCTGATCTACGACCGGACGAAGGTCGATATGCTCTTCCTGGAAACGATCCTGCGCATCGTGCGCTACGAGGCGGAGGTCATCGCCCATCCGGGCGACCTGGCCGTCCTGCGCGAAGCCAAGCGGATGGGCTTCAGCGACGAGGAGGTCGCGCGCCTCTGGAACCGTACTTCGGAGGAGGTGACGCGCCTGCGCATCGACGAGGGCATCCTCCCGGTCTACAAGATCATCGACTGCTGCGCCGGCGAGAATCCCTCCAGCGTCCCGTACTTCTATTCGACCTACGAGCAGCAGAACGAGTCCATTCCCTCCGACCGGAAGAAGATCCTCGTCCTGGGCTCCGGCCCGATCCGCATCGGCCAGGGCGTCGAATTCGACTATTCGACCGTCCACGCCATCTGGGCCATCCGCGAGGCCGGCTATGAGGCCATCATCATCAACAACAACCCCGAGACCGTCTCGACCGACTACACCGTCTCCGACAAGCTCTATTTCGAGCCGCTGACCGTGGAGGACGTGATGAACGTCGTGACGCTCGAGAAGCCTTCCGGCGTCATCGTGAGCCTCGGCGGCCAGACCGCCATCAACCTCGCAGCCCCGCTCGCGCGCTTCGGCATCCCCATCATCGGCACCGGCATCCAGGCCATCGACAACGCCGAGGACCGCAAGATCTTCGAATCCATCATGCGCCGCATCGGCATTCCGCAGCCGGAAGCCCGCGCCGTCACGACGATCGAGGAGGGTGTGGCCGCGGCCGCGCAGATCGGCTACCCGGTGCTCGTGCGCCCGAGCTTCGTGCTCGGCGGACGCGCGATGATGATCGTCTCCAACGAAGAGAACCTGCGCCACTACCTCCAGAGCGCCGTCGAAATCAGCGACCGCTCGCCGGTCCTGGTCGACAAGTACATCCGGGGCAAGGAAATCGAGGTCGACGCGATCTGCGACGGCCGCGACGTCTTCATCCCCGGCATCATGGAGCACGTCGAGCGCACCGGCATCCACTCCGGCGACTCGATCAGCGTCTATCCGACCTTCAGCATTCCCGAGGAAGTCAAGAAGCTTGTCGTCGACTACACGGTCAAGCTGGGCCTCGAGATCGGCATCGTGGGTCTCTTCAACATCCAGTTCATCGTCGAGAACGACAGCAAGGTCTATGTCATCGAGGTGAATCCGCGCTCGTCGCGCACCGTGCCCTTCCTGTCGAAGTCCACGGGCATTCCTATGGCCCGGATGGCGACGCGCGTGATGCTCGGCGAATCCCTGCGCGACCAGGGCGTGAAGGACGTGTACCTGCCGGAGCGCAAGCGCCATTTCGTCAAGACCCCGGCCTTCTCCTTCGGCAAGATCAAGGGCGTCGACTCTTACCTCTCGCCGGAGATGAAATCGACCGGCGAGGCGATCGGCTACGACGATTCCCTGACGCGCGCCCTGTACAAGTCCCTCCAGGCTTCCGGGATGAACGTCGTGAACTACGGTACGGTCCTCGTGACCATCGCCGACGCGGACAAGCCGAAGGCGCTGCCGCTCGTGCGCCGCTTCTACAACCTCGGTTTCAACATCGAGGCGACCCGCGGCACGGCGGTGTACCTGCGCGAACACGGCATCCGTACGCGTATGCTGAAGAAGATCAGCGAGGGGAGCGACGACATCTGCGCCTCCCTGCGCAAGGGCCACGTCAACTATGTCATCAACACCATCGACCTGGACCAGCGCAGCACCCACCTGGACGGCTATGAGATCCGCCGCACCGCCGTGGAGAACAACGTGACCATCTTCACTTCGCTGGAGACGGTGCGCGTGCTCCTCGACGTGCTGGAAGAGATCACGCTGGGCATCTCCACGATCGACGCCGAATACAAGGACAACGCGTGATGAAACAGGGCTGGTTCACGATATGCGAGAATGCGCGCCTCGCGCGGGACACCTTCCGGATGGTGCTGGAAGGGGATTGCTCCGCCGTGGGCGGCAGCGGCCAGTTCGTGCAGGTCTCCGTCCCCGGCCTGTACCTGCGGCGCCCGTTCTCCGTCAGCGACCGCGACGGGGACAGGCTCGTGCTGGTGTACAAGTGCGTCGGGCAGGGGACTGCCGCCCTGGTTGCGATGCAGCCGGGGGAGAAGCTGGACCTTGTGACCGGCCTGGGGCAGGGATTCCACGTCTCCGCGGCCGGGAAGCGCTCCCTGCTCGTGGGCGGCAGCGTCGGTACGGCGCCGCTGCTCCTGCTCGCCCGGGAGCTGCAGGCCGCCGGCAAGGCGTTCGACGTCGCGCTGGGCTTCGGCGATATCGGCCTGGCCTTCTATGTGAATGAATTCAAGGCGCTGGGCGCCCAGGTGAAGGTCGCGACGCAGGACGGCTCGCTGGGCCGGGAAGGGCTGGTGACCGATGCGATTCGGGCGCTGGACGGTACCTATGACTATTATTACTGCTGCGGCTCCAAGCCGATGATGCGCGCCGTCTGCGCGGCGCTGCCCTTCGATGGGGAATGCAGCATGGAGGAACGGATGGGCTGCGGCACGGGCATCTGCTACGGCTGCTCGATCCCGACGCGGAGCGGCATGCGCCGCGTCTGCGCGGACGGCCCGGTGTTCCGCAAGGAGGAACTGCTATGGGAAAAGATCTGAGCGTGCGCCTTTGCGGGGTGAAGCTCCGCAATCCGGTGATTCCGGCCAGCGGGACCTTCGGCTTCGGGCTGGAGGCCGCGGACTGGTTCGACCTGGACCTGCTCGGCGGAATCAGCCTGAAGGGGACGACCCTGGAGGCGCGGCCGGGCAACCCGACGCCGCGCATCGCCGAATGCGCCGGTGGCATGCTGAATTCGGTGGGCCTGCAGAATCCGGGTGTGGATGCGCTGGTCCGGGAGAAGGTGCCAGCGCTCCGGAAGCGGTTCAGCGGTGCCATCGTCGCGAACATCAGCGGCTTCAGCGAAGAGGAATACGCGGCGGCCTGCGCCGCGGCGGACCGTTGCGCGGACATCGACCTGATCGAACTCAACGTCTCCTGTCCCAACGTCCGCCACGGAGGCATGGCCTTCGGAACGGACCCGAAATGCGCCGCGGCGGTGACGCGCGCCGTGAAGGAAGCGACCCGCAAGCCCGTGCTCGTCAAGCTGAGCCCGAACGTGACGGATATCGTCGCGATTGCCCAGGCCTGCGAGGACGCGGGCGCGGACGGCCTCGTGCTGATCAACACGCTGCTGGGGATGCGCATCGACATCAAGACCCGCCGGCCGGTGCTCGCCAACACGACGGGCGGCTATTCCGGCCCGGGCGTGTTCCCGGTGGCCGTGCGGATGGTCTGGCAGGTCGCCCGGGCGTGCCGGATCCCCGTGGTGGGCTGCGGCGGCGTCCGTTCGGCCGAGGACGTCATCGAGATGATGATGGCCGGCGCGACCGCCGTGGAGGTCGGCTCGGAGAACCTGCGCGACCCGCAGGCCTGCCCGCGGATCGTCGCGCAGCTGCCGGAGGTGATGGACCGCCTCGGCATCGAAAACCTGAAGGATATTATCGGAATCGTATGAAAGAAGTCATTGTAGCCCTGGATTTTGAAAGCGCGGAGCGCGCGCTCGCTTTCCTGGACCGCTTCCGGGACGGGGCGATGAAACCCTATGTGAAAATCGGGATGGAGCTCTTTTACGCGGCGGGACCGGACATCGTGCGGCAGGTCGTCGACCGCGGCCACAAGGTCTTCCTCGACCTCAAGCTCCACGACATCCCGAACACGGTGCGCCGCACGATGCGGGTCCTGTCGGACCTCGGGGTGGATATGACCAATCTCCACGCGGCCGGCACGGTGGCGATGATGGAGGCGGCGCTCGAGGGCCTGACCCGCCCGGACGGCACGCGGCCGAAGCTGCTCGCCGTGACGCAGCTGACCTCGACCTCGGAGGAACGGATGCAGCGGGAGCTGCTGATCGGGGCCGGGATGGCGGAGACCATCGCCCATTATGCGAAGAACGCCCGGGAGGCGGGGTTGGACGGCGTCGTCTGCTCGCCCTGGGAGGCGCGGCTGGTGAAGGATGCCTGCGGACCGGATTTCCTGACCGTGACGCCCGGAATCCGCTTTGCGGATGCCGCGGCGGACGACCAGGTCCGCATCGCGACGCCCGCCAACGCCCGCGCGCTCGGCTCCGACTGCATCGTCGTGGGCCGTCCCATCACGGCTGCCGAAGATCCGGTGGCCGCTTATCAGAGATGTTTGGAGGAATTTGTATGGAACGCACAGTAGCACACGAACTTTTGCGCATCGGGGCGGTTTTTCTCCGTCCCGAGGAACCGTTTACCTGGGCCAGCGGTATCCAGAGCCCGATTTATTGTGACAACCGGCTGATCCTGTCGGATCCGGCGGCCCGCAGGGTCGTCGAGGCCGCGATGGCCGAGACCGTCCGGACGCAGTACCCCGGCTGCCAGATGCTGATGGGGACCGCGACCGCGGGCATCGCCCACGCCGCCATCGCCGCCAGCCTGCTGGACCTGCCGATGGGCTACGTCCGCAGCTCGGCGAAGTCCCACGGCCGTGAAAACCGCATCGAGGGACGCCTGGAGCCCAGTTGCAAGGTGGTCGTGGTCGAGGACCTCATCTCGACTGGCGGCTCCGTCATCGAGGTCGTGGAGGCCTTGCGCGCGGCCGGCGCCGAGGTGCTCGGCATCGCCAGCATCTTCACCTACGGCATCGCCCGCGGCGTGCAGCGCCTCGCGGACGCCCGGGTCCGGAACGTCTCGCTCAGCAGCCTGGATGCGCTGCTGGACGTCGCCGTGGAGGAGTCCTACATCACCCCGGCCCAGAAACAGGAAGTCCTGCAATTCAGAAACAGCCTATGAAACACCTGATCGACCCTTCCGACCTGACCAAACAGGAACTCGACGAGATCATCTCCCTCGCCGAGCGCATCATCGCCGACCGGGGCGCCTGGAGCGAAGCCCTCAAGGGCCGCAAGCTCGCGACGCTCTTCTATGAGCCCAGCACCCGTACGCGCCTGAGTTTCACCGCCGCCATGATGGAGCTCGGCGGCAACGTGCTCGGGTTCTCCGACGCCGCCAACAGCTCCGTGAGCAAGGGGGAGAGCGTGGAGGACACGGTCCGCGTCGTCGGCTGCTTCGCCGATGTCATCGCGATGCGCCACAACCTCGAAGGCGCCCCGTATGTGGCCTCGCAGGTCTCCAACGTCCCGATCATCAACGCCGGCGACGGCAGCCACAGCCACCCGACCCAGACCCTGACCGACCTCCTGACCATCACCCGCGAGATCGGCCGCATCGACGGCATCACGATCGGCTTCTGCGGCGACCTCCGCTTCGGCCGCACGGTCCACTCGCTGATCAAGGCCCTGACCAAGTACAGCGATATCCGGATCCGCCTGATCGCCCCGGACGAGCTCCGGCTGCCGGACTACATCAAGTCCGACGTGCTCGATAAGCTGGGGATGGATTACCGCGAGGTCCACACCATCGAGGAAGTCGTCTCCGAGCTCGACGTGCTCTATATGACGCGGGTCCAGAAGGAGCGTTTCCTCGACGAGGACGAATTCGACCGCGTCAAGGACAGTTTCATCCTGGACCTGGCGAAACTCGCCGGCGCGAAGAAGGATATGGCGATCCTCCACCCGCTCCCGCGCGTGAACGAGATCCTGCCGGAGGTCGACGCCGACCCGCGCGCCGCGTATTTCCGCCAGGTGGAATATGGGAAATTCGTCAGGATGGCGTTGATATACTGCCTGCTGCAATGGAAGGACGACCCGTCCCACGGGATGCCGGCGCCCGAAGGGGTCTTTGCGGATGCGACCCTCCACTGCACGAACCAGAAATGCATCTGCAACCACGAGCACGTGGCGCCGCTCTTCCACAAGACCCTGGAAGGCGTGGTCCGCTGCCATTATTGTGATTCCAAAATCAGATAAGATATGAAAGTGAGTGTCATTATGGGCTCCGCGAGCGACTGGGAAGTCATGAAGCCCGCCTGCGAGACCCTCGAACAGTTCGGAGTACCCTATGAGAAGAAAGTCCTGAGCGCCCACCGGACGCCGCGGGAATTCTCCGAGTTCATTGCCACGGCCCGGGAGCGGGGCGTGGGCGCCGTGATTGCCGGCGCGGGCGGCGCCGCCCAC
>LUZF01000033.1 GCA_001602865.1 Bacteroidales bacterium Bact_14 | reverse complement strand
GGGATCCGCCGGCTCGCCGCCTGCACCGATGCGTCCACACGCTCGCCTACGCGACGGCCGGAACTGAAGCGCCTGCCTTCGGAATCGAAGAAGGCGTAGCAGTAAAACCCGTCCGCGTCCTTGACAATGGCGCAGCCGTCTTCCAGTTGCAACAGTTTTGAGAATTCATCTCCAATGAGTTGCGCCCGGAAGGTCTTTCCGTCCGGCTGGGTCATCGTAAACACGCCGGGACGCGCCGGTTTGGCCGCGGCAGCCAGGCCCAGCAGCAACGCCAGAGACAGGAATAGGAGGCGCAGTTTCATAATGCAGAATTACGCATTTTTCCGCAGAATCGCAAGCGCCGGGAGAAAAAAGAAAAAGCCGGCGCCTCACGGCAGCCGACTTTTAAAGACGTGTACTAAAACCTAAACCTATAGCATAGATGCAAAAGCATATCGAAACGTTGCAGGCCCTGCGAAAAAAAATGAAAAAAAATAAGGCCGCCCTCGCGGACGGCCTTAAAAAATCGCTTCAGCAAGAAGAATTACTTCTTGGCCTCGGCCACGGAAGCCTTGCGGAATTCCTTCAGGTCCTTCATCAGATCAAGGGCAGCCTTGCGGGCGCGGGCACCGGCGGCCTTGTTACCCTTAACAACCTGAGCCTCAGCGTTCAGCTGGAAAGCGGCGATTTCAGCATTGATTTTTTCGACAAGCTTTTTCATAATTGAACTTTTGATTGGTTATTGTTTGTAGTAATATGTCTGCGTAATCCGTCAGTCTCCACGCAAGATAGAGATTTCGCGAAATAAAAGCAAATTATTTTCTTATTTTTTATTATTAAGTGCGGTCATGGCCATATCCGGCCCGGCCGTACAGTAGGTTCGGATGCCTTCGATGATGCGGCTGCTGATTTCGGGGACCTGGGCGCGCTCCTCTTCGGACAGGGTGCCGAGCACGAAGTCGATCTGCTCCCCCGGCTGGAAACTGTGGCCGATGCCGATGCGGATGCGGGTGTAGGCGGTGGTCCCGAGGGTGTCCTGGATGTGCTTCAGGCCGTTGTGGCCGCCGTCGCTGCCGCGGGTGCGCATACGGATGGTGCCGAAGGGCAGGTTCAGGTCGTCGCAGATTACCACCAGCTGCTCCGGGGGCAGGTTCAGCTTCCCGAGCCAGTAGCGCACGGCGTTGCCGCTGAGGTTCACGTAGGTGGAAGGCTTCAGCAGGTGGAGCTTGCGTCCCTTCCAGGAGGTCACGCAGACCTCCCCGTAGCGGACGGGTTCAAAAATAGCGTTGGATGCCTCCGCAAAGGCATCCAACACCATAAAACCCATATTGTGCCTGGTGGAAGCATACTCCTGTCCGATGTTGCCCAGCCCTACGACCAGGTAGTTCTTGCCGGACACGTCCATCTGCTTCCTCCAGAAACACATAGGAAAGCTACTCGGCGGCTTCCTCGGTCACGACCGTGTTGCGGGTCGTCTTGACGCCGCAGATGACGGTGGACTTCGGGGAAACGATGGTCACGCCCTCGAATTTGAGGTCTCCGGCCTTGATCGTGTGATCCAGCTGGAGCTTGGTGATATCGACGGGGAGCTCGTCCGGGAGGTTCTTCATCAGGGCGCTCACCTTCAGTGCGCGGTTCGGCTGGAAGAACTTGCCACCCTGCTGCACACCGACGGAATGACCGGTAATCGTAACGGGGACCTTGATCGTGATCGGGGTCTTCTCGTCGACGGCGAGGAAGTCCACGTGGAGGCACGCGTCGCTGACCGGGTGGAACTGGAGTTCGTGGAGCACGGCGAAATACTTCTTGCCGTTGTCCAGCACGAGGTCGACGATGTGGGACTTCGGGGTGTCGGTCACACCTTTGAGGTCTTTTGCGTTAACGGTGAAGAGCACGTTCTCCATTCCATTGCCATAGAGGTTGCACGGAACGAGACCCTGTGCGCGGAAAGCCTTGATGACGGCTTTGTTGCCAACCTGACGGATCTGGCCTTTCAGTTCAAAATGCTGCATTGTTGTACGTTTAAAATGTGTTACTCATCCTTGGAGCAAGTCCGAAGGACCCATTGCACCAAAAAGCGCGGTCGCTTTTGTAAATGCGGCTGCAAATTTGACACAAAAAAAACAGATTACCAAATTTTTATGACTATTCGACGAGCCCGGATGCCTGATTCCAGCCCAGCGCGCGGTAGAAGCTGCGCAGATACTCGCCCGGGACGGAGGGAAGGTACATGCTCAGCCCGGAATAGACGGCGAGGTCGTACTCGTCCAGGATGCGCGGCGTCGCCGCCTTGTAGCGGATGCAGCCGTCCAGCGCGGCCTGCAGCCGGGCCAGTTCGGCCTCGTCCGCACCCGCCTGGATCAGGATGTCCTTGAGGTCAAAGAACCAGGGATGGTTCTTCGAGTAGTAGCGCTGCACCTGCCGGGTCGAAAGCGAGAGGATCTCCGTCCGGTATTTGGCGAAGAGCTCCCGGCAGACGGCGGCAAGGCCGTCCAGCGCCGCGGTCTCGACCAGCGAGACGGTCGCCGTCCGCTGCCAGCCCGACCGGTCCTTGTACATATTATAGAAATCCCGGCAGGCACCTTCCACGTCCGGCGTACTCCCTTCCAGCAGTCGCGAGGACAGTTTCGCATAGTCCAGCCCGTCGGAGACGATCTCCGCCTGGGAACCGGCGAAGAGGCCGGTCTTTTCCTTGAACGCCCAGGCCGTCTCGACGCCGCCCATCAGGCAGGCGTCCAGGATGAGGTAATCCAGGTGGAACGGGAGCGCGGCGGCGAATTCCTCGATGTTCATCTCATAGGAAGACATCTGTCCGTCTTCCCGGATCACGACTTCCTGGCCCACGCTCTTCGTCCGCGGCTCCTCGCCGGGGGCGACGTCGGGCACGAAGGGGAATGCCTCGGGCGCGGAAAAACGCGCACCGCCGTCACGGGACGGCGCATAGGCCCTTCCGGAAGCGGATCCTTCCATCTCGCTTGAATGGTTGTAGTAGCCCTTCGGCAGGTAGCCGAAGCCGTGCGAAGAGTACACCATCCCGTAATGCTTCGAAGGGAACGCCGCGGCGACGTAGCGCAGGATGCCTTCGAAATCCTCCTGCCGGGTCAGCAGCGTCTCGGCGGGATAGCGCTTCAGGGTATCGGCGAAAACGTGGCCGGAGCGGCCCTTGACGACACGCGTGACATACACCTCCGTCTCGTCGCCGTAATTGCCCGAATATTCCAGGAGATGGGAAATGATCACGAGCGCCTTGTGCTCATTCCAGGCCGGGACATACCCGCCCTTCAGGTCTTCCAGGTCGATCCGCAGGTTCGTGCTCAGGCTGTTGCGCCCGGCGGAAACCATGATCATCACGCTGTCGTAATCATCATACAGCAGATCCTCCGCCTCCTTGCCGCACGAGGACACGAACGCCAGCGCAAAGAGCGCGGCGCATCCGGCGAGCAGTATCTTCAGTCCCTTCATTTCTGCCACAAACTTGATCACGGGCAAAATTAACAAATATTTAGCTAAATTTGCAGGATAAACGTTTATTCTACTGATTATACTGAAAACGATGAAGAATTTTGTAGAGGAACTCCGCTGGAGAGGAATGATCCAGGACATCATGCCCGGGACGGAAGAGAAACTGATGGAAGGCCCGCAGGCGGCTTATGTCGGCATCGACCCGACGGCCGATTCGCTGCATATCGGCCACCTCGTGAGCGTGATGATCCTCAAGCACTTCCAGAATTGCGGCCACAGGCCCATCGCCCTGGTCGGCGGTGCGACCGGCATGATCGGCGACCCTTCGATGAAGTCCCAGGAGCGCAACCTCCTCGACGAGGAGACGCTCAACCACAACGTCGCCTGCCTCAAGGCCCAGCTCTCCCGTTTCCTGGATTTCGAATCCGACGCCCCCAACAAGGCGGAACTCGTCAACAACTACGACTGGATGAAGGACTACTCGTTCATCGGCTTCATCCGCGACATCGGCAAGCACATCACGGTCAACTATATGATGGCGAAGGACTCCGTCAAGAAGCGCCTTTCCCGCGACTCCTCCGAGGGCATGTCCTTCACCGAATTCAGCTACCAGCTGATGCAGGGCTATGATTTCTACTGGCTCTGGAAGAACAAGGGCTGCATCCTGCAGTTCGGCGGCAGCGACCAGTGGGGCAACATCACGACCGGCAACGAACTGATCCGCCGCATTGAAGGCGGCGAGTCGTTCGCCCTGACCTGCCCGCTCATCCGCAAGGCCGACGGCACCAAGTTCGGCAAGACCGAGAAAGGCAACGTCTGGCTCGACGCCGAGCGTACCTCCCCCTACGAGTTCTACCAGTTCTGGCTCAACGTCGCCGACGACGACGCCGAGCGCTACATCAAGATCTTCACGCTGCTGGACCGCGAGACCATTGAGAAACTCATCGCGGAGCACCGCGAAGACCCCGGCCAGCGCAAGCTCCAGAAAGTCCTCGCCTGCGAGGTGACCCGGATGTGCCACGGCCAGGAAGCGCTGGACAAGGCCGTCGAGGCCTCCCAGATGCTCTTCGGCGGCAACGGCGAAGCCCTGCGCAAGCTCGACGAGCGCACCTTCCTCGCCGTCTTCAGCGACGTCCCGTCCTTCGACCTCCCGAAGGCGGAACTGCCCTGCAACATCCTGGATTTCCTTGCCGTCAAGACCAACATCCTCCCCTCCAAGGGCGAGGCCCGCAAGATGGTCCAGGGCAACGGCATCTCCATCAACAAGGACAAGGTCACGGACATCGCCGCCTCCGTCACGGAAGCCGACATCGTCAACGGCCATTACATCCTCGCCCAGAAGGGCAAGAAGAACTATTTCATTATTAACATCATATAATGGAAAAGACCGGAACCAGCACCCGCCAGCTCAAGGTGGCCCGGGAGATCCAGAAGGACCTGGCGGAGATCATCCGCGCCAAGGGGATGGCCTTCTTCGACGGCGCGATGGTGACCGTCAGCGAAGTGCGCATCAGCCCGGACCTGAGCGTCGCCAAGACCTACGTCAGCATCTTCCCCTCCGCGAAGGCGGACGCCGTGATGCACATCCTCTCCGAGAACATCCGGGAAATCCGCGGCGAGCTCGGCGCCAAGGTCCGCCGCCAGCTGCGCATCGTCCCGGAAATCTACTTCGCGCTTGACTCGACCCTGGATTACGCGGAGCACATCGAGGAACTCCTGAAGATGTAGATGCACCTGCCGCTCTTCATAGCCGGAAGATACCTGTTCGCGAAGAAGTCCCACAATGTGATCAACATCATCTCCGCGATCAGCGCCGCCGGCATGGCCGTCGGCACCGCCGCCCTCGTCATCATCCTCTCCGTCTACAACGGTTTCGACGACCTCGTCAGCCGGTCCCTGAACGAAACGGACCCGGATTACCTGGTCGCGCCCGCCGCCGGCAAGGTCTTCGTCCCGGAAGGGGACGCCTTCGACTGGCTCGCGCAGCAGCCGGAGGTCGAATCGACTTCCCCGGTGCTGCAGGAGAACGTGTTCGTGAGCTATGAAGGCAACCAGGGCACGGCGCTCGCCAAGGGCGTCGAGGACGTCTCCCTGCAGCACGGCGACCTCGTCCGCTGCGCCGTCGGCGCCGGCCTCGCCTACAAGCTCGGCGTCAATCCCAGCTTCGTCGCCAACCTGGAGATCTACTACCCAGACCGCACCGCCAACATCAATATGGCCAACCCCATGGCCTCCGTGGAGAGCATCAAGGCCCACCCGGAGCGCCTCGTCAGCATCAACGCCGACGTGGACAACACCCTCGTCCTGCTGCCCATCGCGGCGATGCGGCAGCTGACCGGCTATGCGACGGAGGTCAGCGGCATCGAGGTCCGCCTCTCGGAGGGCCTCTCCGCCCGCGACGCGCGCCGCTTCGGCCGCGCCCTCGCCGCCCGCCTCGGCGACGCCTACCGCGCGAAGGACCGCTACCGCCAGAACGAAGCCCTCTTCAAGATGATGCGCTACGAGAAGGCCGCCGTCTTCCTCATCCTCCTCTTCGTCGTCATCATCATCGCCTTCAACATCTTCGGCAGCCTCACGATGCTCATCATCGACAAGCGCGGCGACATCGAAACCCTCCGCAGCCTCGGCGCGACCCCGCAGCTCGTCCGGCGCATCTTCGTCCTCGAAGGCTGGCTCATCTCCCTCGCCGGCCTCGCCGTCGGCCTTGTCCTGGGCCTCCTCCTCGCCTGGCTCCAGCAGCGCTACGGCCTCATCTCCCTCCCGGGCAACTACCTCGTCTCCTCCTACCCCGTCATCATCAAGCCTCTCGACGTCCTCCTCGTCGCCCTCTCCACCGCCCTCGTCGGCTACCTGATCGCCCTCATCCCCTCCCGCCATCTCTCGTGAGAGATTTGCACCTGCGACACTTCGCGGCGGGAGCAGGAAGAGAATGCGGTTTTTTTCTTATCTTTGAGGGGTATGGATACTGTATTGGTAATAGTGATTGTGCTGGGCGTCGTGGCGCCGGCGCTGCTGGTGGTGTCGCTGCTGCTGAACCGGAAGAACCGGGCGCTGAAGCGGGCGAACGAGGCCCTCGCCGGGGAGAAGGCGGAGGCGGAGCGGCAGGTGGGCCTGGCGGAGAAGCAGACGCTGGAGGTCGAGAAGCAGGTGGCGGTGCTGCAGGCGCGGCTCGATGCGCAGGCGGAGGCCCAGAAGCAGCTGAATGAGCAGCGCGAGAAGGATGAAGCCGGGCAGCGGGAGCAGCAGGAGAAGGACCTGGCCGCAATGCGCGACGCGTTCAAGGCGCTGGCGGCGGAGAACAGCGACGAGTTCCGGCGCAAGAGCGCCGACTCGATCGCGGAACTGCTGAAGCCGATCCGGGAGAAGTTCACCGAATTCGACAAGTCGGTCAAGGAGACCCACGAAAAGAACCTGAAGGAGAACGCTTCTATGAAGAGCCTGATCGAGCAGGTGATGGAGCAGTCGAAGACCGTGGGCGACGAGGCGAAGAACCTCGCCAACGCGCTGACGGGCTATTCGAAGGTCCAGGGCGACTTCGGGGAAATGCTCCTCGTCGACGTGCTGAAGAACTCCGGCCTGGTCGAAGGCATCCATTTCCAGACCCAGAGCGTCATCACGGACGAGTCCGGCCACGAAATCAAGGGCAGCGAGGGACAGACGCTGATTCCGGACGTGCTGGTCTTCTACCCCGACGACACGCTCGTCGTCATCGACTCCAAGGTCAGCCTCAAGGACTACAACAATTATATGAACGCGGAGGGCATCGAGGAGCGTATGCGCTATGCCAAGGCCCACGTCAAGAGCGTCCGCGACCACATCGACGAACTCAAGAAGAAGAACTACGCCTCCTACGTGCCCGAGGGCAAGAGCAAGGTGGACTACAACATTATGTTCATCCCGATGGAAGGCGCCTTCCGCCTGATGCTCGAGGAGGAGCCCACGCTCTGGCAGCTCGCCAAGGACAACCACGTCCTCATCGTCAGCCAGATGACCCTCGTCATCGTGCTGAATATGATCCAGATGAGCTGGAAGCAGCACAACCAGGAAAAGAACATCCAGGCCGTCTACGACACCGCCGAAGAGCTGATGAGCCAGCTGCGCGCGTGGATGGAGGCCTATGTCAAGATCGGCGACGCGCTCGGGAAGGCCTCCGGCGCCTATGAGGAGTCCCGCAAGAAGCTCGTCGACTCGAACCAGTCCGTGATGAAGAAGATCGACAAGCTCGAGCGCCTCGGCCTCGCCCCCAAGCGTTCCGGCGCCAAGCTCAAGCCCGGCGCCCGCATGGTCCTCGGCAAGGAGTCCATCATCCCGAAGGAGTTATCCGACGGCCTGGCCGCCGAAGACCAGGTTGATTGATCCATACAGACAAACAGGAAAGCTGTTTTTCTGAGTCGGCATTTTTCTGACGATCTCAGGAAAACAGCTTTCCTGTTTGTCTATGTAAAGACTAGTACCTGTCTTCGGAGGAGACGGTCAGCTTCTTGCGACCGTGGCGGCGGCGGGAAGCCAGCACGCGGCGGCCATTGGCGGAAGACATCCGCTCACGGAAGCCGTGCTTGTTGACTCTCTTGCGCTTGGAAGGTTGGAATGTTCTTTTCATCGCTATCTGATTTTATTATTTCTCTGATTTGGGACTGCAAAGGTAATTTTTTTCAATATCAATCACAAATTTTTCCGAGAAATAATTATCGGTGAGCCAACTATCGACCCTCCAGGTATGTACGGAGCCCTTCGGGAGTCCGAAACGGCGCATCAAATCCGCGATTTCCGCATTCACGTCGCCCCCCTTCAGGTAGAATATGTTCTTGCGGAACTTGTCCTTCACCCAGGGGTAGAAGTTCTCGAGCGTCGTCACGGCGCGGGAGACGACATAATCGTAGCTGCCGGGCAGCGACTCCGCCCGCGCGTTGACGCAGACGACATTGTCCAGCCCCAGCGCCTCCGCGACCGCCTGCGCGACCTTGATCTTCTTGGCGATCGAATCGCAGAGCGTAAACTGCGTCCCGGGGAACTGAATCGCCAGCGGGATGCCCGGAAATCCGCCGCCGGTCCCGACGTCCAGCACGGTCTCCCCCGGCTGGAACGGGTGGTACTCGCCGATGGCGAGGCTGTGGAGGATGTGGTGCTCGTAGAGATTGTCGATGTCCTTGCGGGACACGACATTGATCTTCCCGTTCCATTCCCGGTACAGGGCGACGGCCTCGTCAAACTTGCTCATCTTCCTCCTTCATTTTTTCGATCAGGGCCTTGGCACGGCGGATGCGCGTGCGGACCGTGTTCAGTTCAATGCCCGTGACCTCGGAGATCTCCTTGTACTGGAGGCCGCTGACGAGGCGCAGGCGCGCGATTTCGCGGTACAACTCGGGCAGATGCTCGACGCAGGCCTCCTCCTTGCGGTGGGCCTCCTCGCGGATGATGCTGTCCAGCGGCGTGTCGAGCTCGTCCTGGATCGTGTCGGCAACCGCGCCGATGGCGGATTCCTCGTCCAGGTAGACCATCATATTCTGGGGATGGTAACGCTTCTCCTGGTCCACGAGGTCGAGGGCCGTGTTGCGGGCGATGACGCGGAGCCAGGTGAAGAACTGGCTCTTCGCGGGGTCGAAGCTGGAGATCTGGCGGAAAGCTTTCTCGAAGCTGCGGGAGCAGACGTCGTCCACGTACAACGGGTCGAGGTTCTTCACCGTCTTCCGGATGAAGGACCGCAGATCGTCGATGTAGGTATCCCAGAGGGCGGTGAAGGCCAGGCCGTCCCCGCGGACGGCGCGGGCGACGAGGTCATCAGTGGGCTTCGAGCCAGTTCTTTCCATAGCTGCATTCCACGGTTAACGGAATCGAAAGGGCGATGACGTTCTCCATCTCCGCGACGACGATGGCCTTCAGGGCCTCCACCTCCTCCGGCGGGGTCTCGAACAGCAGTTCGTCGTGGATCTGGAGGACCATCCGGCTGCGCATATTGCGCTCCGCGAGGCGGGCGGCGACGCGGATCATCGCGAGCTTGATGATGTCCGCCGAGGAGCCCTGGATCGGGGCGTTCACGGCGTTGCGCTCCGCGATGGCGCGCAGCGAGGCGTTCTTCGCGTTGATGTCCGGGATGTAGCGGCGGCGACCGAAAAGGGTCTCGACATAGCCGTTCTGCCGGGCGGACTCGAGGGTCTTCGCGATGAAAGTCTGGATCGAGGGGAAGGACGCGAAATAGCCGTCGATGATCTTCTTCGCGTCGCCGCGGGGCATCTGGAGCCGCTGGGCGAGGCCGAAGGCGGAGATGCCGTACATAATGCCGAAGTTGGCGGTTTTCGCGATGCGGCGCTGCTCGGGGGTCACCTCCGCGACCGGGACGCCGAAGATCTTCGATGCCGTCGCGGCGTGGACATCCTGCCCGTCGCGGAAGGCCGCGACGAGGTGCGCGTCCCCGCTGAGGTGGGCCATGATGCGCAGCTCGATCTGGGAATAGTCCGCGGACAGGATGAAATCGGCGGGGTTCTCCGGGACGAAGGCCTTGCGGATCTCCCGGCCGCGCTCCGTGCGGATCGGGATGTTCTGGAGGTTCGGGTTCGAGGAGGAAAGCCGGCCCGTCGCGGTCAGCGCCTGGTTGAAGGTCGTATGGACACGGCCGTCCACCGGGGAAATGTAGCCCGGGAACGGCTCGATGTAGGTCGAAAGGAGTTTCTTCGCGGCGCGGTATTCCAGGATGGCGTCGATGATGGGGCTCTTCTCGCGGAGTTCCAGGAGGGTCTCCTCGTCGGTGCTCCAGTTGCCGCTGGAGGGCTTCTTCGCCTTCGGGTCGAGCCGCAGCTTTTCGAAGATCACGACGCCGAGCTGCTTCGGCGAGGATACGTTCAGGGTCGGCTCGCCGGTGAACTCCCGCACGAAGGTCTCGCGCTCGGCGATCTCCGCGCGCAGCCCGGCGGCGAAGTCCTGCAGCGAGGCCACATCCACCTTCACGCCGTTCCGCTCCATCTTCGCGAGCACCCGGATCAGGGGCTCCTCCATCTTTTCATAGAGCGGTGCGAGCGCCCCCTGCTGCAGCTCGGGCCAGATCTTCAGGCCCAGCAGCATAATGGCCGCCGCCTCCGCGCCGATGGACTCTTCCTCCCCCGCCGCCTCGAACACTTCGTCGAAGAGCGAGCCGACCTTCGCCTCCTCCTTGCCGGCGTCGAGGTCGATGCCGAGGTAATGTTTCGCGAGGATCACAAGGTCGTGGGACTTCTCCGGGTCGAGCAGGTAGTGCATCAGCTCCACGTCGCGAAGCTTTCCGGCCATCCGGATGCCGGCATGCTCCAGCAGGTTGATCTGGAGCTTGAGGCCGTAGCCGTACTTGATCACGGCGGAGTCCTCGATGAGCCGGCGGAAATCGGACGCCGGGCCCTTCGCCACGACGGGCGTCTCCTTGTCCAGGGTCGCCATCGTGACGCTCTTGATGGGCGCGAAGATGCCGCTGCGCTCCGGTTCCACGAGGACGGAGCAGCGGCCCGCGATGCAGGCGAACTGGGCCAGCTGGAAGGGCGTGACCTCGCGCATGTCGAGCGTCACCGCCGGGCGCAGCGGCTCCGCCGCCTTCACCTTCTTCCCCTTGCCCACGTGGGCGATGTATTTCTTGAGGGAGTTGAATTCGTATTTCTCGAACAGGTCCGCGATCCGGGGATTGTAGTTCATATCGAGGGCCATCTCGGAGGTCTTGACCTTGACGGGGACGTCCGTGCGGATCGTCACGAGCTGCTTGCTGAGGGCGTAATGGTCCCGCGCGGCCTCGAACATCATCGACTGTTTCTGGGTCAGCTCGCCGATGTGGTCGTAGATGTTCTCGATGCTGCCGTAATGGGAGACCAGCTGGCCCGCGCCGACTTCGCCGACGCCCCGCACGCCGGGGACATTGTCGGAGGCGTCGCCGCAGATCGTCAGCATATCGATCACCTGCGAGGGGCTGTCGATGCCGTAGCGCTCGCAGATCTCCTTCACGCCGACGAGCTCGTTCTCACCGCCGGCGCGCCCGGGCTTGAACTGCCAGACGTGGTCGGAGATCAGCTGGCCGTAATCCTTGTCCGGGGTCACCATGAACACGTCGAGGCCCTCGCCGGCGCAGCGTTTCGCCACCGTGCCGATCACGTCGTCGGCCTCGAAGCCCGGCACCATCAGGACCGGGATGTTCATCGCCCCGCAGAGCTCCACGAGCGGCTCCAGCGCGTCGATCACCAACTGCGGCGTCTCCGCCCGGTTCGCCTTGTACGCCGGATACAGCTCATTTCGGAAGGTCCCTCCCGGCGGGTCAAACGCGACCGCGAGATGCGTCGGATTCTCCTTCTCAATCAGCTCCAGGAGGTATTTCGTAAAACCGAAAAGAATCGAAGTGTCGGCACCCTTGGAATTGATCATCGGCCTCCGCAGGAAGGCGTAGTACATCTTGAACACCAGGGCGTGCCCGTCAATCAGGAACAATCTCATCGCAGGCACCTACTCTACAACTTCCGCATCCGCAACCGTCGCCGTCTTGTCCGTCCCCAGCGCCACCGTGGTCACGGCCTCGGCCACGATGATGGCAGCCAGCACGGCGGCCACCCAGCGCATCGCCTTCGGCAGGCCCATCCAGAGCTTCTTCTCCGGCTCGGCGGCTTCCGCTTCCACGGCAACTTCCTGCGCCGCATCACCCACAAGCCCGCGCTTCACCGCCAGCTCCTCCTGGATCCCCTCCATCCGCTTCTTGGTCAGCGGATAGAAGAACACGATCAGGATCGCCAGGGCGGAAACGGCCGCCGGGATCCAGCTCATCAGGATCTTCAGGCCCTGGACCGCGGTCTCCGTCTGGACCGCGCCGGCCTCGGTGTTGTACCCGAAGGCGGCGAGGATCCACATCACCGCCGCGCCGCCGAACGCGCCGCCGAACTTCTGCGCCATCGAGGCGGAAGAGAAGATCAGGCCGGTCGAGGCCGTGCCGTCGCGGTTCTCCGCGAAGTCGGACACGTCGGCGTACATACTCCAGACGAGCGGGGAGATGATGCCCGTGAAGATGGAAATCACGACCTGGAGGATCAGCATCCACCAGTAGCCGCTCTGGGTTACGGGAATATAGAAGAACAGGATGCTCAGCACGATCAGCGCAGCAAAGGAGCTGATGTAGGTCGTCTTCTTGCCCAGCTTCCCGGCCATCGGGACCGCCAGCGCGACGCCGACCATATTGCAGACCTCGCCGATCGAGAGGAAGAGGCCCGCATAGAAGAGGAAGGACAGGCTGCCCAGGTGGAGGCGGGCCTCGCCGCCGATCACGTCATTGAAGAAGTAGGCGGCGGTCGAGCCACGGACCGTGTTGAACAGGTTCGAGCAGAGGGCGGCGCCGATCAGGATCCACCAGGGCGCGTTGCGCAGCAGGCTCTTCAGGTCGCTTCCCACCGACACCGTGGACACGGTATGCAGCTTCTCCCGGGTCATCCGGAAGCAGAGCAGGAACAGCAGGAGGCAGCAGAGCGCCACGATGATCATCGAATTGCGCCAGCCCAGCGTCGTCCCGTACCCGCCCAGCAGGTTGCAGAGCGGCTCCCAGGAGAAGAGCGCGATGAAGCTGCCCGCGTAGGCGAAGAACATCCGGTAGGAGCTGAGCACGGTCTTCGTGTCGCTGTCGTCCGTGATTACGCCCAGCATCGCGCCGTAGGGCACGTTGATGCCGGTATAGATCGTCATCATCATGATATAGGTCACATAGGCCCAGACCAGCTTCACCGTCGCGCCGGCGTCCGGCGTCGTGAAGAGGAAGATGCCGCTCAGGGCGAACGGAACCGCCATCAGGAGCAGGTACGGACGGTACTTGCCCCAGCGGGTCGAGGTCCGGTCGGCCATGATGCCCATCATCGGGTCCGAGACGGCGTCCCAGATACGGGTCACCATCAGCAGGACGGCGACCTGGTCGAGGCGCAGGCCGAAGATGTTCGAATAAAAGAAGGGAAGGTAGTAGGAGAAGATTTTCCAGAAGGTGGACGAGGCCATATCCCCGAATCCGTATCCGATCTTCTCGCGCAGGCTGGTTTTAATCGTACCCATAGTCTGAATCAGTAATCTCTAACCCGAAAATTTACGGCATTTTTTCGGCTTTGCCAAATAAATGAATAACTTTGTCTTGATTACCAACGTGGATTTCCGATGACCCGAGCCCAGAAGATTGCCGGCGCTCTGATGACGATCCTGCTGGGCCTTGCGACCTACGCATTTTTCGCCTTCAAGTACCCCTACCACCTCCATTTCCAGGAGCAGTACCAGCTGTTCGAATCGACCTGGGACTATTTCGCCGGGGTGGCCGCCGTGCCGGGCGGATTTGCCGACTGGATCGGGCGTTTCCTCGTGCAGTTCTTCTATTACGCGACCGCCGGCGCGGCCATTGTGGCCGTCCTGTTCTGCGGCGTACAACTGCTCGCCTGGGCCGCCTGCCGGCGCCGGACGATGGTCAGCTACGCGCTGAGTTTCCTCCCCGTGGTGCCGCTGTTCGCCTTCTACTGCGATGAGAATGCGCTCGTCGGGGCCACGGTCGCGCTGATGCTCGCGCTCGCCGCGGCGGCGCTCTGCGCCCGCGTCCGCGGGAAGCGGGCGCGCCGGATCCTC
>LUZF01000032.1:173-18937 GCA_001602865.1 Bacteroidales bacterium Bact_14 | reverse complement strand
CCGTGGAAGGCGCCACGCCGCAGCCCGCCGGCCCGTACTTCCCGGGCCGCGTCTTCGAGAAGACGGTCGACAAGCGGAACCACGAGCTGAACGCCGTGTTCGGCGCCGCCGCGCCCTCGCTCTACGAGGAGCGCGCCCGCATCGCCACGGTCCTGCTCACCAACCTCCTCGCCGGCCCCGGCTCGAACTCCATCCTGAACCGGGAGCTCCGCGAGAAGCGGGGCTGGGTCTATGGCGTCGAGGCCTCCTATACGCAGTACCGGGACAGCGGCGTGCTGGCCGTCAGCCTCGGCTGCGACCGCGACAACTTCGCCGGCTGCGAAAAGGTCATTCTCCGGGAATTCGCCCGCCTGCAGGAGCAGCCGCTGTCGGCGACCGCGCTCCGCGCCGCGAAAAAACAGCTGGTCGGCCAGCTGGCCATCGGCGCGGAAGGCGGCGAGACGCAGTGCCTCTCGATGGGCAAGAGCCTCCTCGCCTTCGGCAGCGTCTCCTCCGAGCAGGAGGACCGCGCCAAGGTCGAGGCCGTCACGGCCGACGAGCTCCAGGCCGCCGCCCGCCGCGTCCTCTCCCCGGACGTCCTCTCCAAACTGGTATTCCTGTAGCTAGACGAAGCTGAGGATGGACTCGATGGCCTCCTTCGCGCTGTCGGTGATGGAGAGGAGGAGGTTTTTGTAGAAGCCCTGGTTCATCAGGGACTGCATCAGCGGGTAGATCGGGACTTCGCGGGTGTAGAAATCCCGGCCGACGAAAACCATCGGGCTGGCGACGCCGCAGGTCACGTAATGGTTCTGGGCCGCGTCCTGGAAGACCTCCTGGAGGGTGCCGGCAGAGCCGGGGAAGAAGATGATGCCGCCCTGGGCGATCGAGAGGATGCTGTCCTCGCGGATGCTGTTTTCGAAGAATTTGGCAATGTGGGTCGCGAACGGGGACGCCGGCTCGTGGCCATAGAGCCAGGTCGGGATGCCGAGGCTGTGGAAACGGGTCTGGGAATACTTCTCACGCACCCGGAAGGCGGTCGCAAGCCAGTCGGGGTCCCGGAAGGACGGCGCCTGGGCGAGCATCGCGATCGCGTCCTCCGCCTCCTCCTTGCGCCGGCCGGCCATCCAGGCACCCAGGTGGGTCGCCTCCATCGCCCCGGGCCCTCCGCCCGAGACCATCAGCTTCCCCTTCTCCGTCAGCACCTTGCTGGTCATCACCACCTGCCGGTAGCGCTCGTCGGTGCGCAGCAGGGAATGGCCACCCATAATGCCCACCACGTCCTTGGGATTGTACCGCGACAGGAAATCCTGCATCGCGTCGCTCATCGAATGGTCGTGGAGGCTGCGCGCAATCGTCACGCGCAGGTCGTTGCTCTTCTTCCCCTGCGCCAGGTAATCCGCATACACGCGCGCGTCGAAGCATCCCTTCACCGTTTCCGGCCGCGCCGGGTCATACCCCTCGTACAGGGATTCGGCATTGTACAGCGTGCTGTTGAACACGTGATACACCATTCCCATCCGCGGGAGGATCAGGTTCTTGTCGAGCCGCTCCTCCATCCCCGGCACCAGCTCGCAGCCCATAAACACACAGTCGATGAAATTCGTGTGGAGCGCATAGTCCGGCACCTCGTTGAAATCGATGTACTGGAACGCGTAATGGACCACCAGTTTGGTCCCGATGGCCGGCGAGGGCAGGTCTTCGATCCGGCTTACATCGATATACGGATAGTATTTCATACTTCTTCCTTGATTTTGACGCCCAGGTCAATCAGCGCGCGGCGCACCTGCGCCGGGTTCTCGAACAGGATTCCCCGGATGCCGAAATCCTCGGCGCCCTTGACATTCATCGGAACATCGTCGATAAAGACACATTCCTCCCGGTCCAGCCCGTAACGGTCAATAAGGCACTGGTAGATCTCCGGCTCCGGCTTCAGGAGCTTCTCCTCCGCCGACACGACCATCCCGTCCAGGATCTGGAACACCTTGCGGTGGCGCACCTGGCAGAACGTTTCATTGTTCCAGTTCGTCAGGCCGTATATCTTGTACCCGGCCTCCTTCAACTCCCCTTCGAGCTCATACATCCCCGGCGTCTCCTCCCCGATCATCTCGATCCAGCGGTCAAAGTACATCCGGATCTCCTTCTCCCACTCCGGGAACTCCGCCACCTTCTCCTCCGTCCCCACACTCACGGGCTTTCCCTTGTCCATCTGGTTGTTCCAGTCCCGGTTGCACACGTGCTCCAGGAACCAGTCACACTTCTCCTCATCCTGGAAGTACGGCGTGAACAGCCGCTTCGGATTCCAATCCAGCAGCACCGTCCCAAAATCAAATATTACGTTCTTTATTTCTTTCATACATATACAGTTATTCATTACTGCTCATAGATTTCTCGACTACGCTTCGCTCCGCTCGAAATGACAACAAGTGCTACGCTCGGTAATGGAAATATGTGATTCTCAAAACTATGGCCGCCCGTGGCCGTATGAACGTGGGGACCGCTTGCGGTGGGACGAAGGTTTTGAGAATCACATATTTCCATTACGCTTATCCAACCTGCGAACCGTTCTGGAGGACTTCCTGGGGGGTGATGAAGCGCATCGTGCCGTCGGGCTGCGCGGCCATCAGGATCATGCCCTGGGACTCGATGCCGCGGATCTTGCGGGGCTTGAGGTTCGCCAGGATGCAGATCTGCTTGCCGAGCATATCCTCGGGGCTGTAGAACGCAGCGATGCCGGACACGATGGTACGCGTGTCGATGCCGGTATCGATGGTGAGCTTGAGGAGCTTGTCGGTCTGGGGGACCTTTTCGGCGGCGAGGACCGTCGCCGTACGGATGTCCATCTTCTCGAAATCCTCGAAGGTCACCTCATCCTTCTGCGGCGCCACGCGCTTCGCGGCCTCCGCCTTCTCGGCGGCCTCCCGCTCGGCGCGAATGGCATCCAGCCGGTCCAGCTGGACCTGGATCACGTCATCCTCGATCTTGGCGAACAGGAGCTCGGCGGCGCCCACCTGGTGGCCTTCCGGCAGCAGTTCCTCGCTGCCCAGCATCTCCCAGTCGAGGCACACGGAAGCCTCGCAGGGGCAGGTAACACCGGCGGCGTGGGTATGCAGCGCGGCGCCTTCCCCGGCGCGATAGGTATTCGCACTCACCTGCTCCCCGGCGCGATGGTCGGTGCCGGCTTCGAGGCACACGCCCAGCATCCGGCGGAGGCGCTCCGCGGCGAACGGGGTGAAGGGCTCGAAGGCCAGGGCCAGGTCGGCGCAGATCTGGAGGCTGACGTTCAGGATGGTCGCGCAGCGGGCCATGTCGGTCTTCGCAACCTTCCAAGGCTCAGTGTCGGAGATGTACTTGTTGCCGACGCGCGCGATGCCCATCGCATCCTTGAGGGCCTCGCGGAACTTGTAGTGGGCGATGTTGTCCTCCAGGGACTTGCGGAGCTCAGGGATCTGGGCTAGCGCATCCCAATCCTCCGGCAGGAGGTCTCCTCGCGCGGGGACCTTCCCTTCGAAGTACTTATGGGTCAGCACGATGGCGCGGTTGACAAAGTTGCCGAAGACGGCGACCAACTCGCTGTTGTTGCGCTGCTGGAAATCCTTCCAGCTGAAGTCGTTGTCGGAAGTCTGGGGCGCGTTGGCGGTCAGGACATAGCGGAGGACGTCCTCCTTGCCCGGGAAGTCCTGCAGGTATTCGTGGGCCCAGACCGCCCAGTTGCGGGAGGTCGAGATCTTGTCGCCCTCGAGGTTCAGGAACTCGTTGGCGGGGACGTTCTCCGGGAGGATAAATTCGCCGTGGGCCTTCAGCATCGAAGGGAAGACGATGCAGTGGAAGACGATGTTGTCCTTGCCGATGAAGTGGACGAGCTTGGTATCCTCGCTCTTCCACCACTGCTCCCAGGAGTCGGGCAGCAGCTCGATGGTGTTGGAAATGTAGCCGATCGGGGCGTCGAACCAGACGTAGAGGACCTTGCCTTCGGCGCCTTCGACCGGGACGGGGACGCCCCAGTCCAGGTCGCGGCTCACGGCACGCGGCTGGAGACCGCCGTCGATCCAGCTCTTGCACTGGCCGTAGACGTTCGTCTTCCATTCCTTGTGGTTCTCCAGGATCCACTCGGAGAGCCAGGACTCGTACTTGTTCAGCGGAAGGTACCAGTGGGTCGTCTTTTTCTTGACGGGGGCGGCGCCGCTCAGCTTGGAACGCGGGTTGATGAGCTCCTCGGGGCTGAGGGTACTGCCGCACTTCTCGCACTGGTCGCCGTAAGCGCCTTCGTTGCCGCAGCGGGGGCAGGTGCCGACGATGTAGCGGTCGGCGAGGAAGGTCTGCGCCTCCGGATCGTAGTACTGCTCCGACTCGCGGGTGATGAACTTGCCCTCGTCGTAGAGCTTGCGGAAGAAGTCCGAAGCGTTCTTATGGTGGGCGGCGGAGCTGGTCCGGCCGTAAATGTCGAAATTGATGCCGAGGCCCGAGAACGAATCGCGGATGATCCTGTTGTACTTGTCCACGACGTCCTGGGGGCTGACGCCCTGCTGGCGGGCCTTGATGGTGATGGGGACTCCGTGTTCGTCGGAGCCGCAGACGTACAGGACGTCCTCACCGCGCATGCGCAGGTAGCGGACATAGATGTCAGCGGGGACATACACGCCTGCGAGGTGGCCGATGTGCACCGGGCCGTTGGCGTACGGGAGGGCGCAGGTCACGAGGGTTCTTTTGTAATCTTTCTTCTCCATACTTTACTTGGTTCTGTCTCTGCCCAGCTTGACGCGCACGTTGCGCTGGGCGTTCTGGAGCCGCACGATGGCGGCCATGATTTTCGCCTCTTCCTCCGGGGCCGCTTCCTTGAGGGACTCGCGCAGGAGCTGCAGGCGGTCCTCCAGCTTGCGGTCGGCGTAGGAGAGGATGGCTTTGGGAACATACTGCACGAGCCAGGACGAGGTCGTCGTCATCGCGCGTGCGAAGTTTTCCACAGTGATTTCGTATTTCTCGATGGCGAGCTGGGCCGCGAGGGAGGCGGTCCGGCGGTCGCCGCTGTTCAGCAGGTTCCGGATGATATCGTCCTGGCTTTCGCCGCGGTCGTACAGGGCGAAATAGGCGTCGTAGGCGTTCCGGTAGATGCTGTTGTAGAACTGGGAGCCGTCGGCCTCGAGCGAGGCGCGGATGAATTCCGCGACCGTCGGCTTCTCGGCCTCGGAACCGGAATAGAACTCGGAATCCGTGTCGAAATCCAGGATGTCCCGGCCGTGGGTCAGGATGAAGCGCAGGAGTTCGCGCTCGGCCTGGCCGACGGTCTTGTTCTCTTCGAGGCTCTCCAGGGCGCCGTCGGGGCGGGTCTCCCGGTAGTACGGCTCGTCCTCCGGGAGGGGCGGGAGCTCGGCGGCCTGCCGGCGGCGGGCCCGCTCTTCCTCCTGGCGCTGCGCCGCGCGGAGTTTCTCGCGCGTCCCGGTGATGCGCTGGAACAGGATCTTCGGATCCATCGCAAACTTCGCCGCGGCGGCTTCGACGAAAACGGAGCGCTTCACGGCGTCCGGGATGCGGGCGACCGTGTCGGCGATGTTGTTGATCAGGTTCGCCCGGCGGATCGGGTCGCGCAGCGCACCCGGGTCCGAGCGGTCGATCATATAGTCGAGGAAGTCCTGCTCGGAGGAAGCGATGAAGGCGCGGACCTCCTCCAGCGTATGCTTGCGGCAGAAGGAATCCGGGTCGTCCCCGTCCGGGAAGAGGACCAGCTTCACGTTCAGGCCCTCGGCGAGGATCAGCTCGATGGCGCGCAAGGCGGCGTGGATGCCGGCGGCGTCCCCGTCGTACATCACCGTCACGTTCTCCGTGAACTTGCGGATCATCCGGACCTGCTCGACGGTCAGGGACGTGCCGCAGGAAGCGACGACGTTGCGGATGCCGAGCTGGTGCATCGTGACGACGTCCACGTTGCCTTCCAGCAGGTAGCAGCAGCCGGCTTTCGCGATTTCGGACTTCGCGAGCCAGATGCCGTAGAGGTTGCGGCTCTTGATGTAGATGTCGGTCTCCGGGGAGTTGACGTACTTCGCGACGGTGTCGTCGGAGCGCAGGGTCCGGCCGCTGAAGGCGATGACGCGCCCGCTGAGCGAATGGATCGGGAACATCACCCGTTCGTGGAAGCGGTCGGCCAGGCTGCCGTCGTCGTAGCGGACGCAGAGGCCGCTGTCGACGAGGTACTCCTCCTTGTAGCCGGCGGCGAGGGCGGCCTTCGTGAAGGCACGCCGGTCGGCGGGGGCCCAACCGAGGCCGAACTCGGCGAGGGTCTGGTCCTCGAGGCCGCGCCTGCGGTAGTACGCCCGCGCGAGCGAGCGCCCTTCCGGCGTGTCGAGGCTCTCGACGAAGAATTTCTGGGCGAATTCGGAGACGAGGAGCAGGCTCTCGCTGCGCTGGCGCGCGGCGATCTCCTCCGCGGTCTCCTCCTTTTCGACGAATTCGATGTGGTATTTCTGGGCCAGGTAGCGCAGGGCCTCGACGTAGGAGACGTGCTCGTGCTCCATTACGAAACTGACCGCCGAACCCGCCTTGCCGCAGCCGAAGCACTTGAAGATGCCCTTCGACGGCGACACATAGAAAGACGGGGTCTTCTCATTGTGGAAAGGACAGCAGGCGACGAAGTTCGCCCCGCGACGCTTCAGGCTGACGAAGTCGGAGACGACGTCCTCGATGCGTGCGGTGTCCAGGATGAGATCGACGGTCTTCTGGGGGATCATGATGCGATTTCACAGAGGAACTTGATCCGGACCAGGCGGACTTCCATTTCCTCATAGTCCGGGCCCAGGGCCTCGATGGCGTCCGCGATCGAGTCGGAAGCCGCTTCCTCCTTGAAGTATTCGTAAATGTCCTCCACGACATCCTCGTCGATGTTGCGGGAAATGTAGTAATCCAGGTTCAGCTTCGTCCCGGTCGCGACGATGCCTTCGATCTCGGACATCAGTTCGTCCATCTCCAGGCCGCGCGCCTCGGCGATGTCCTCGAGCGCCAGCCGGCGGTCGATGCTCTGGATGATCGCGACCTTGCCCGCGGACTTGGTCGGCGCGGATTTCACGACGAAATCGTCCGGACGGCTGATTTCGTTCTCCTCGACGTACTTGGCGATCAGCGCGACGAACTCGGCGCCGAACTTGCGCGCCTTGCCTTCGCCGACGCCCTGGCAGTTCTTCAGCTCTTCGATCGTAATCGGATAAAGGATCGTCATATCCTCGAGGGCCGGATCCGGGAAGATGATCCAGGGCTGGAGCTTCAGGCGGCGGGACAGGTCCTTGCGGAGGTCCTTCAGCATCGAGAGCAGTACGGCGTCCCCGCCGCCGCCCTTCATCGCGGTCGCCGCCATCGCGGCCTCATCGTCCTCCTCGTCGTCCCCGCCGGCGGAGAAGGTCCGGTCCTCCACGAGCCGCAGCTCGTGGGGATCGGCCAGGAACGCCTCTCCCTCCGGGGTCACGGAAATCAGGCCGTAGGTCTCGATTTCCTTGTCCAGGAGGTGGAGGATCAGGCCCTGGTGGATGACGGTACACCAGAATTTGTCGGAATGCTTGTCGCCGGCGCCGTACAGGTCGAGCTCGTCGTGGCGGTAGGACTTGATCATCGCCGTCGGATTGCCGGCGAGGATGTTCGCCAGGTGCTCGATCTTGAACTTCTCCGGCAGGGAGCGGATCAGGCGGATCACCAGGGACATCTCCTCGCGGCCGTCGAAGACGGGCTTCGGGTGGACGCAGTTGTCGCAGGAGCCGCAGTTGTCCGGGAGGTAGTCCTCGCCGAAATAGTTCAGCAGGAGCTTGCGGCGGCACTGGCTCGACTCGGCGTAGGCGACCACCTCGGAGAGCAGCTGCTTGCCGATTTCCTGCTCCGCGACGGGCTTGCCCTGCATGAACTTTTCGAGCTTCTGGATGTCCTTGTAGCTGTAATAGGTGATGCAGTTGCCTTCCTGGCCGTCGCGGCCGGCGCGGCCCGTCTCCTGGTAGTAGCTCTCGATGCTCTTCGGGATGTCGTAATGGATTACGAAGCGCACGTCGGGCTTGTCGATGCCCATACCGAAGGCGATCGTCGCGACGATCACGTCGACCTCCTCCATCAGGAACATATCCTGGTTGTCGGCGCGGACTTTCGCGTCCAGGCCGGCGTGGTACGGCAGCGCCTTGATCCCGTTGATGTTCAGCAGCGCGGCGAACTCCTCGACCTTCTTGCGGCTGAGGCAGTAGACGATGCCGGACTTGCCGGGGTTCTGCTTGATGTAGCGGATGATGTCCTTCTCGGCGTCGTTCTTGTCCCGGACTTCGTAGAAGAGGTTCGGGCGGTTGAAGGAGGACTTGAATACGCGCGCGCCGGGGATGCCGAGGTTCTTCAGGATGTCGCTCTGGACCTTCGGGGTCGCGGTCGCGGTCAGGGCGATGATCGGCGCGCGGCCGATCTCGTCCACGAGCGCGCGGATGCGTCGGTACTCCGGACGGAAGTCGTGGCCCCATTCGGAGATGCAGTGGGCCTCATCGATGGCGTAGAAGGAAATCCGGATCTCCTTCAGGAGGGCGATGTTGTCCTCCCGCGTCAGGGACTCCGGCGCGACATAGAGCAGCTTCGTCCTGCCCGCCAGCAGGTCCTCGCGGACTTCCGCGATCTGGACCCGGTTCAGCGAGGAGTTCAGGAAATGGGCGATGCTGTCGTTGCCGGAGACGAAGCCGCGGATCGCGTCGACCTGGTTCTTCATCAGGGCGATGAGCGGGGAGATCACAATCGCGGTCCCCTCCATCACGAGGGCCGGCAGCTGGTAGCAGAGGGATTTCCCTCCCCCGGTCGGCATCAGCACGAAGGCGTCTCCGCCGTCTATCAGGTGGTGGACAATCTCTTCCTGTCCCCCCTTGAAGGCGTCGTAGCCGAAGAATTCCTTCATCTTCGCGCGCAATGCTGCCGAGTCTGCCATAGCCTAGTCGAGTTTATGGATCGCGAGTCCGGAGCGGAGTTTCGGTTCGAACCAGGTCGTCTTCGGCGGCATGATGTTGCCGCTGTCGGCGATGGCGATGAGCTGTTCCATCGAGACCGGATAGAGGGCGAAGGCCACCTGCATCTCGCCGTTGTCGACGCGACGCTGCAGTTCGCCGAGCCCGCGGATGCCGCCGACGAAGTCGATGCGCTTGTCCGTGCGGAGGTCGCGGATGCCGAAGACCTTGTCCAGCACCAGGTTCGAGAGGATCGTCACGTCCAGCACGCCGATCGGGTCGGCGTCGTCGTAGCGGCCCGGCTTCGCGGTCAGCGAATACCACTGGCCGTCCAGGTACATCGCGAAGTTGTGGAGGCCCGCCGGCTTATAGATCTGGGAGCCCTTGCACTCCACATCGAAGTCCCGGCCGATCCATTCGACCACCTCGAAGGGCGAAAGGCCGCCCAGGTCCTTCAGGACGCGGTTGTAGTCGATGATCTTCAGCTGGCTCTGCGGGAAGCAGACGGCCATGAAGTAGTTGTATTCCTCGTTGCCGGTGTGGCTCGGGTTCTGGGCGCGTTTCTCGGCGCCGACGCGGGCGGCAGCCGCCGTCCGGTGATGGCCGTCCGCGACGTAGAAGGCATTCACGCGGGAGGTGAAGATCTCCGTGATGCGGGCGATGTCCGCTTCGTCGTCAATCACCCAGAACCGGTGGCCGAAGCCGTTCTCGTCGGTGAAGCTGTTCAGCGCCGGCTCCGCGACCTTGCGGGCGACGATGGCGTTCAGCTCCTCGTCGTCGCGGTAGGCGAAGAAGACCGGTTCGATGTTGGCGTTCTGGATCCGGACGTGGATCATCCGGTCGTCCTCCTTGTCCTTGCGGGTCAGCTCGTGCTTCTTGATGAGGCCGTTCTCGTAGTCTTCGGTATGGGCGCAGAGGACGAGGCCGTACTGGGTACGCTCGTCCATCGTCTGGGCATAGACATAGTAGCAGGGCTTCGCGTCCTGCGCAAGCCAGCCACGCTCCTGCCAGAGTTTGAAGTTCTCGACCGCCTTGTCGTAGACGCGCGGGTCGTGGTCCTCCAGGATCGGGTTGAAGTCGATCTCCGGCTTCGTGATATGGAGGAGGGACTTCTCCCCCGCCATCGCCTTCGCCTCTTCGGAGTTCAGGACATCGTAGGGCGGGGCGGCCACCTCGGTGGCGTATTCGGCTGCGGGACGGACCGCAGCAAAGGGCTTTACTCGGACCATAACGCTATTTGTTTACCTGGAAACGGGTGTTGCCGGTCGCGAAGAAGTCGCAGATCTGGCGGGCGGCGGCAAGGCCGGCGTTGATGTTGGCCTCGGCGCTCTGCGCACCCATCTTTTTCGGGGTCGCGAAGACGCGCAGCCCGAATTTCTCCTGCAGGACGGCGAGGTTGTCCGGCGCGACGTCGGTCACGTATTTCAGGTCCGGACGGTCCTCGAGGGCCTTCTCCAGGCCGGCCTCGTCGATGACCTCCTTGCGGGCGGTGTTGACGAGGGTCGCGCCCTTGGGCATCGACGCGATCAGGTCATAGCCGATCGAACGGACGGTCTGCGGGGTCGCCGGGATATGGACGGAGACATAGTCGCTCGTCGCGTAGAGTTCCTTCAGGTCGCTGGCAGGTTCGGCCCCGCCGGCGCGGATCTGGTCCTCCGAGAGGAACGGGTCGATCGCCTTCACCGTCATACCGAGGGCCTTCGCCTTCGCGCCGACCAGCCGGCCGACATTGCCGAACGCCTGGATGCCGAGGGTCTTGCCCTGAATTTCGGAGCCGGTCGCCGGGGTAAACTGCGTGCGGGCCATATAGATCATCATCGCGATGGCGAGCTCCGCCACGGCGTTTGAATTCTGGCCCGGGGTATTCATCACCACGACGCCGCGGGCCGTCGCGGCAGCGAGGTCGACATTGTCATAACCGGCGCCCGCGCGCACGACGATCTTCAGTTTCGGGGCGGCGGCGAGGACGGCGGCGTCCACCTTGTCGGAGCGGATGATCATCGCCTCCACGTCGGCGACGGCGGCCACCAGGTCCTCCTGGGCGGCATATTTTTCCAGAAGCACGACCTCGTGGCCGGCTCCTTCGAGGATGTTCCGGATGCCGGCGACCGCTGCTGCGGCGAACGGCTTCTGGGTTGCAAGCAATACTTTCATGTTCGGTTTTACTTATGGAGATTCTCGAATTCCTGCATACAGGCCACGAGGGCGTCGACGTCCTCCTGGGTACAGGCGTTGTAGACGGAGGCGCGGAAGCCGCCGACGGAACGGTGGCCCTTGATGCCGACCATGCCGCGGTCCTTCGCAAAGGCGAAGAACTCGTCCTGCAGGGCCTCGGCGCCCGGCGCCATCACGAAGCAGATGTTCATAATGGAACGGTCTTCCTTCACGGCCGTGCCCGTGAAGAGGGAGTTGCGGTCGATTTCATCGTAGAGGGTCTGGGCCTTGCGGAGGTTGATCTTGTGCATCGCCTCGACGCCGCCGATGGATTTCAGCCACTTCAGGGTCTCGTTCATCACGAAGATGGAGAAGACCGGAGGGGTATTGAACATCGAGAGTTTGTCGATGTGGGTCCGGTAGTCGATCATCGTCGGAAGATGGCGCGTCACCTTGCCGAGGGCGTCCTTCCTGATAATCGCGAAGGCGACGCCGGCAGGGCCTGCGTTCTTCTGGGCGCCGCCGTAGATCATCGCATACTTGCTGACGTCGACCGGGCGGCTCAGGATGTCGGAGGACATATCCGCGATCAGCGGGACCGGGCAGTCGATGTCGGTCTTGATCTCGGTTCCGTAGATGGTGTTGTTCGTCGTGATATGGAAATAATCCAGGTCCGCGGGGATTTCGAAACCTTTCGGGATGTAGGTGTAGTTCTTGTCGGAGGAGCTGGCGATCGCATAGGCTTCGCCGAAGGCCTTCGCCTCCTTGAGGGCCTTGCTGGCCCAGACGCCGGTATCCAGGTACGCGGCCTTCTTCTCGAGGAAGTTCATCGCCACGCAGAGGAACTCCAGCGAGGCGCCGCCGCCGAGGAAGACGACTTCATACCCTTCCGGGATATGGAGGAGTTCCTTCCAGAGTGCGCGGCATTCGTCCATGGTGGCGTCCCACTCTTTGGTACGGTGCGAGATGCAAAGGAGGGAGACACCGGTCCCCTTGAAGTCCCGGATGGCGTCAATGGACGCGTCGAGCGCCACCTGCGGCAGAATGCAGGGGCCTGCGTTGAAAACGTGTTTCTTGCTCATAATCGTAACGGTTAAACTAATCGCTTATTGTTCACTTAAAGATAATAATAATTTCTGGGTTCTGGCCAAAAAAACTTCATATTGCGACAGGCGGACGCGGACGTCCATGCTGCACTCGTTTCCGAACGACTGGCCCGACTGCGGGATGTCCATATCCTTCAGGACTTTCATCACGGAATCCATGGACAGGTAGTCGAAAACGATGCGGAACCGGCGCGCCGCGGTCTTCTCCACCACCTCCGCCGCCGCGAGGGCGTCCTGCGTCGAAGTCTTGTACGCGCGGATCAGTCCGGGAATCCCCAGCTTGATGCCGCCGAAGTAGCGGACGACGACCACCAGGATGTCGCTGAGCCCCGCGGAATCGATCTGGCCCAGGATGGGGCGGCCGGCCGAGCCCGAGGGCTCGCCGTCGTCGCTGGCGCGCCAGCGCGCGCCATCCAGGCCCAGGCGGTAGGCGAAGCAGTGGTGCCGCGCGTCGTGGTACTCCTTCCGCAGGGCGTCCACGTGCGACTTCACCTCCTCTTCCGTCTCCACCGGGTACGCAAACGCGAGGAATCGGCTGCCGTTATCCTTGTACAGACCCGTGGACGGCGCCGAAATGCTGCGATAAGTATCCTGAATCTGGTCCATCTATGTTCAAATTTAGTGATTTATTTGTAACTTTGAGCCCGCTAGGTAATAATTATTCACGCGCAATGGCTCTACTTTACAGGGTTACCCTTACGGGCATCAAAGGCTTCTACCGGGTGTATAAAATCAACGGTTCCTCGACCTTATATTCCCTCCACCGCCAGCTCCAGTCCGACCTGGAATTCCCGCTGGACCAGCTCATTCTCTTCAAGGCGCTGGACGAGCAGGGCAACGTCGTGGCCCGGTACGGCCTGTTCGACCTCGGCGAAGGCGCCGTGGACGACGTCTCGATGGACCAGACCCGCAAGAAGGGCATCGTCTCCTTCGTCTACTTCTATGACGTGGCAGGCAAGAAGAGCGTGAACATCACCTTCGACGGCGAGACGCCGGAGACGGCGACCTCCCCGACGATCGTAGAATCCAAGGGGCCCAACCCGATCGAGTTCGAGAAGGGCTACGTGGCCTTCGAGGACCTTCCGGACGAGAAGCGCCACCTCCCGGGTGAGGAGCGCAAGCGCACCAAGCTCGAAGAGCTGCTGGACATCCATCTCGACGATGAGGACCTCGACGACGAAGACGACGGGGACGAAGCGGACGAAGACGAGGACGACGCGCCAGAAGAGGTGTACGACGAGAGCGAGAACGCCATCTTCTAGCAGCCCCGCGCCGTGTCCGGAAAGCTCGTCATCGTCCTCGGACCGACGGCTGTAGGCAAGACCGACTACAGCCTCTCCCTTGCAGAACAGTACGGCTCCCCCGTCATCTCCTGCGATTCCCGCCAGATCTACCGGGAAATGCGCATCGGCACCGCCGTCCCTTCCGACGAGCAGCTCGCCCGCGTGCCGCATTACTTCATCCGGACCAGGTCCGTCAAGGACTACTATACCGCCGGCCTCTATGAGGCGGACGCCCTCGCGCTGATCCGCCGCCTCTTCGCCGAAGGCCACGAGACGCTCGTGATGACCGGCGGCTCGATGTTCTACATCGACGCCGTCTGCAACGGCATCGCGGACGTGCCGGAGGCGGACCCCGTGCTGCGGGAGCAGCTCACGGAGCGCCTGCGGCACGAAGGCGCCCGGGCCCTCGCCGAGGAACTTCACACGCGCGACCCCGAAGCCTATGCGGCCATCGACCGCGACAACGGGATGCGCGTCCTGCGCGCCCTGGAAGTCTGCATCACCACGGGCAAGCCCTTCTCCTCCTTCAAAGTCACCGAACCCCGGCCGCGGGAATTCGCCATCGAAAAGATCGGTCTGGTCCGCCCGCGGGAGGAACTCGCCGCGCGCATCGGAGCGCGCACCCGCCAGATGGTGGCGGACGGGCTGTTAGAAGAAGTGAGGTCCCTGAACGAATTCAGGAACCTCACAGCCTTGAAAACCGTCGGTTACACGGAAGTTTTCGATTATTTCGACCACCCCGGAACCATCACTCTGGAGGATACGGTCTCCCGCATCGCCACCAATACCCGCCACTATGCGAAACGGCAGATGACCTGGTGGAAGCGGGATCCGTCTATCCGCTGGATCCGGCTTTAGTTCGCCGCCCCGGCCGGATGGACCTCGGCCACCTGCACCCGGAAAATCAGGCAGGAGTTCGGCTCGATGGCCTGGTTGCCGGATTCGCCGTACGCGAGGTTGGACGGGATGAAGAGCTCGATGTCACCACCTTCGCCCACCAGCTGGAGGCCTTCCCTCCAACCCGGAATGACGCCGTTAAGCGGAAGCTCGACCGGGTCGCCGCCTTCCGGAGTCTGGTCAAACACGGTACCGTCGAGGAGCGTGCCCTTGTAGTGGACAAGCACCTTGTCCTCCGGACCCGCCTTGACGTTGTTGCCGGGGGCGAGGATGCGGTACTGGAGGCCGGACGCCGTCTCACGGACGTCCGCCTTTTTCCGGTTGGCTTCGAGGAAAGCCTCTTCGGCGGCCTTGTTTGCGCTGAGGAGCTCCTGCTGGCGCTGCTCGAGGAACTTGTTGAAGACCTCGGTCATCGTCTCCGGGTTGATCCGGAACTGCGCGGTGAAGTTCTCGTCACGCATATTGCCTTCCGCGTGGATAAAATCATTCAATCCCTTCTTCAGCTCATTCAGGTTGATGTTTTCGCCGAAGTTGTAGCTCTTGATGAAACTGCCGAAATTGATGCCGAGCAGGTAGCTGACGGTATCGATCTGGCCTTTGGTAATCGTGCTGTTCTTCGGGAGCTTCGCACCCTGGTTACAGGAAACGAGGGCGAGGCCGAGAAGAAGGGAGATAAACAGTGTTTTGGTTTTCATTTTCAATTGGGAATCATTTAATGGTTACAGCTCCCAGGCGAGGGCGGACGCGCCGAGGATGGCGGCGTCGGACTCCTTGAGCTGGGAGAAGAGAATCTTGACTTTGCCCTGCCAGATCTTCAGGAGATTCTCCTCCATCGCCTTCTTCATCGGCTCATAGAGGAACTCCTTCGAACGGGCAAGACCGCCGAAGAGAACGATGGCTTCCGGAGCGCTGAACGCCACGAAATCGGCGAAGGAGCGGCCCAGGAGGGTTCCGGTATAATCAAACACCTTGAGGGCGAGCTTGTCGCCTTCCTTGGCGGCGTCATAGACATCCTTCGAGGTGATCTTCTCGACGTCGCGCAGGAGGGACGGCTCATTCGACATCTCCAACCAGTCGCGGGCGGTCTTCGCTACGCCGATGGCGGAGCAGTAGGCCTCGAGGCAGCCCTGCTTGCCGCAGCCGCAGACGCGTCCGTTGTGGCGGACGACGTTGGTGTGGCCGAGCTCGCCGGCGAAGCCGTCGTGGCCGTAGACCAGCTGGCCATTGATGATGATGCCGCTGCCGACACCGGTGCCGAGGGTGATCATGATGAAGTTCTTCATACCGCGGGCCACGCCGTAGGTCATTTCACCGACGGCGGCGGCGTTCGCGTCATTGGTCAGGGACACCGGGATGCCACCCATCTTCTTCGAGAGCTTCGCGGAGAAATCCACGGAGCCGTTGGCTGCCCAGGCGAGGTTCGGTGCATAGGCGATCGTGCCGGTATAGTGGTTGCCGTTCGGGGCACCCACGCCGACGCCACGGATTTCGCCTTCCTTGCCGGCTTCCTTGATCACGCCCTTGACGGCGGCGGCGAGCGCATCGATATAAGCGTCCGCATCGGCGCCGAAGGTATCGGAACGGATGACGGTCTGGGCGAGCACGTCGCCACGTGCGTCGACGACACCGATCTTGGTCGTCTGGCCGCCTACGTCAACACCGACTACATATTTCTTTTCTTCATTCTTCTCTGCCATAATGGTATAGTTGATTAAAGGTTATCGTTTCGTGTCTGGGATCGATTATTCGACCGGAATGTCCTTGTTGACGTTCTTCGAGCCGATGAGGGCGTAGAAGAGCATATAGCCGACGAGGACGAAGAGCAGCCAGTAGCTGTTGATGTAGCCGACGCTCTTGGAGAGGGCATCCTGGACCAGCGGAATCACGCCGCCGCCGACGACCATCATCATGAAGATACCGGAAGCCTGCTCGGTGTACTTGCCGAGGCCGTTCACGGCGAGGCTGAAGATGCAGCCCCACATCACGGAGGTGCAGAGACCGCAGAGCACGAGGAAGAGCGCGCTGATCGGGACCTGGACCATCATGAAGCCCTTGTGGATGTCGAAGCCCGGCATGGAGATCTGGGTCGTCTTCGGGAGGATGATGGCGAGGAGGAGGAAGAGCATCGCGACGGAGGTCGTGGTGATGAGCTGGGCCTTCGGGGAGACCTTGCCGCTGATGGCGGTGCTGCTCAGACGGCCGACGAGCATCAGGAGCCAGTACATGGCAGCCAGCGCGCCGCCGACGGCGGCTCCGTTCAGGAGAAGGCCGGCGCCCTTGGCGGTCGGGTCGGAGATGTAGAAGTTCAGGGTACCCGGGATACCGACCTCAACACCGACATAGCAGAAGATGGCGGCGACACCGAGGACGGTGTGGCGGAAGTTCCAGGGGCTGTGGCTGTAGCTTTCCTTCTTCGCACCGAGGGCCGGTTCCGGAATGTTGACGAAGAGGATGATGAGGAAGGAAATCACGAAGACGGCCAGCGCGATGTAGAGCAGCGGAACCACATCGGCCATCTTGGTGTCGTTGGAGACCGTACCGATCAGGGCGCCCACGAAGAGCGGGGTCAGCGTACCGGCGAGGGAGTTCAGGGAACCACCGGCCTGGACGAGCTGGTTGCCCTTGTTGCCGCCACCGCCGAGGATGGTCAGCATCGGGTTCACGACGGTGTTCAGCATGCAGACGCAGAAACCGCAGATGAACGCGCCGAGGAGGTAGATGATGAAGTTCAGGGCCACGACGTCACCGCCGACCTTGAAGACGGCGACATCGGCGCCGACCTTGCTGGAGAGCCACTGGACGAAGATACCGATGGCGCCGAGGGCCAGGGCGACCAGCGCGGTCTTCTTGTAGCCCTTGGTCTGGAGCATCTTGCCCGCAGGGATACCCATGAACAGGTACGCGAGGAAGTTCATCATGTTGCCCCACATGCCGGCCCAGGAGTAGGACTGCTTCCAGATGTTACCCACCGGAGCCGCGAGGTTGGTCACGAACGCAATCATTGCGAAGAGGAAGAACATGGTCACAATCGCAATGACATTTGTTTTTTTCTTTTCCATTTGAATTAATTATGAAGGTTGATATTTAAGTACATTCGTCAATTCGCAAACGGTCCAGCAAGTTACGCATTATTTTTCAAAAAAAGAATAAATCCCGGAATTCAACCAATCCACAGTAATGTCTATCGAAAACTCTATGTTTTTGGCGGAATATTCGACCTATTTTCAATTTTTTGTTATATTTGTCACAGATAAGCACATTCTTATGGACCAGGTACTACACGAATTGGGAATCGAGGAATTGCGCAAGTACTTCCCGCAGAGCGAGAACGGCAACCTCGGCAAAGACTTTTTCATCGCGAACATCAAGTACTCCCCGGAGCTCCGGAATGAAATCGCCATCCTGAAGCACCCCTGCCGCTACAACGGTTACATCATCGTCTTCTGCGCCAAGGGCCTCCTTCACCTCGACATCAACCTCAAGACCTTCGAGATCGGCGAAAACTCCGTCGTCATCAACATCCCCGGCAACATTCTCCGGATCTCCGACTTCCAGCCCGACGAGCACAAGGAAGCGCAGGTCGTCCTGATGGCCCTCTCCCCCGACTTCGTCTCGAACGTCCATTTCAACTTCACCGCCCTCTACAACGAAAGCATGACGGCGATGAGCAACCCCTGCTTCACCCTGTCCCAGGAAGAATTCAACATCAGCGCGGACTACCACAAGCTCATCGTCGAACTCATCCGGATCAACAGCCCGCAGCTCAAGGACACCATCTGCTCGCTGCTCTCCTCGGTCTTCTACTACCTCGGTTACACCTGGTCGGAGAAACTCCTCGAGGCGAAGCGTTCGACCTGGCGCCCTTCCCTGCGTTCCAAGGTCATCTTCGACAGCTTCATCAAGCTCGTGACGGAGTACCACAACACGGAGCGCGGAATGGTCTTCTACGCCGACAAGCTCTGTCTCACGCCGAAGTATCTTTCCAAGCTCGTGAAGAACATCAGCGGACGTTCGGCCCCGGAGTGGATCGACGCCTACGTCATCCTCGAGGCGAAGAACCTGCTGAAGTACTCCGACCTTTCCATCAAGGAGATCGTGTTCCAGCTGAATTTCCGCAACCAGTCCGTGTTCTACAAATTCTTCAAGTCCCATACGGGCATGACCCCGACGGAGTATCGCAAGAGCTGATTTTTTCCTTTTGGCGCTTCTTGTGGGCCATTTGGATTAAAACGTTTTGTATAACTGAAAGATTGACTATCTTCGCACTCGGACCACGAAGAGATTCGCGTCTATTTGTTAAGTTCGTTTTATACACTGGGGAAGCGCTTTTGGGGAAAGGCGCTTCCTGTTTTTTTGTGCGGGGCACAAAAAAACAGGAAGCAGGCAAGCCGGAGAGCCGGCTTGCCTGT
>LUZF01000032.1:0-133 GCA_001602865.1 Bacteroidales bacterium Bact_14 | reverse complement strand
CGCTGCTTCGATGTCTTGCGACATCTCGCTGACGCTCCGGCACGCGCGCTGCAGCGCGCATCGCGGCCTCCGGCCGCAAGCCGTGAGGTTTTTATGCACAATTTAGACGATGGAGCCCGGGACGGTGTGGTGG
>LUZF01000031.1 GCA_001602865.1 Bacteroidales bacterium Bact_14 | reverse complement strand
CCTTCTCGAACATCGTGTAGGCCTTGAGGAGCTGGATCACGGTATGGATGCGCTCGCTCTTGATGGCGAAGTCCTCCATCAGGGCGTCCTTGCGCTCTTGCTTCTCGGCAAGGGTCAGGCCCATCTGGTCGAGCTCGGCGATCCGGGAGCCGACATCCGGAATCACGAAGAAATCGGGATTCTGGATGCTCTGGGCGAGGACGTCGTGGCCCTTGTCCGTCATATCGACGGAGTGCATCTGCTCGCTGATCACGAAGTAGAGCGGGTCGGTCACGACCGGCATCTCGCGCTCGTTGTCCTGCATATAGTAGTTCTCGACCTTCTGGAGAAGGACCTTCATGCCGGGCTCGCTGAGGAACTTGATGAGGGGCTGGTATTTCGGGAGGCCCTTGTGGCAGCGGAGGAGGAGCTTGCCGCCCTCGCGCTCATCGCCGGACGCGATGAGCTTCTTCGCCTCGTTGAGGGTCTGGTTGACCAGCTGGCGCTGGGCGGTGTAGAGGCGCTCGACGTGGGGCCGGAACTCCATGAACTGGGCGTCGTCCTCGGCCTTCGCGACCGGGCCGGAGATGATGAGCGGGGTCCGGGCGTCGTCGATGAGGACGGAGTCGACCTCGTCGACGATGGCGAAATGGTGCTTGCGCTGCACGAGGTCGGTCTCGCTGACCGCCATGTTGTCACGCAGGTAGTCGAAGCCGAATTCGTTGTTGGTACCGAAGGTGATGTCGCAGTTGTACGCGCGCTTGCGGGCTTCGCTGTTGGGCTCGTGCTTGTCGATGCAGTCGACGCTGAGGCCGTGGAACATATAGAGCGGGCCCATCCATTCGGAGTCTCGTTTCGACAGGTAGTCGTTGACGGTCACGACGTGGACGCCCTTGCCGGCCAGCGCATTCAGGAAGACCGGGAGCGTCGCGACGAGGGTCTTGCCTTCGCCGGTCGCCATTTCCGCGATCTTGCCCTGGTGGAGGATGACGCCGCCGATGAGCTGAACGTCGTAATGGACCATATCCCAGGTCACCTCGTTGCCGCCGGCCATCCAGGAGCGGTGGTATACGGCGGTTTCGCCGTCGATGGTCACGAAGTCGTGGGCGATGCTGAGGTCGCGGTCGAACTGGGTCGCGGTGACCGTCACCGTCTCGTTCTGCGCGAAGCGGCGCGCGGTCGACTTCATAATGGCGAAAGCCTCGGGGAGGATTTCGTCGAGGGCTTTCTCGATCGCGGCATCCTCGTCCTTGACGAGCTTCTCGGACTCGTTGGCGAGCTTTTCCTTCTCGGAAACCGGGATGTCGTTCTCCATCTCCGCCTTGATCTCGGCGATCCGCTGCTCGAAGGGAGCCTCGGTCGCGACCATCTTCTCGCGGAGGGCGGCGCTGCGCGCACGCAGCTCGTCGTTGGACAGTTTATCGATCTCTTCGTAACAGGCCAGGATCTTCGTAAGGACCGGCTTGACCTGCTTCATATCTCTTTCGGCCTTGGAGCCGAACAATTTGCTTAATACGCCTGCAACTGACATTGAGTAACTTGTTTATATCGTGCAAATATAATCATTTTTTTACTTATTTTTGCCGGACATGGCAGATATCCTGGTCATCATCGTTACCTACAACGGCCTGAAATGGATGGAGAAGGCCGTCTCCTCGGTTCGCGCTTCGGAGCGGGAAGCCGACCTGTTCGTGGTCGACAACGCCTCGACCGACGGGACGCCGGACTGGCTCGAGGAGCACGGCGTCGAGACGGACCGGATGATGGCCAACCACGGCTTCGGCGCCGCCAACAACATCGGCCTGCGCCTCGCGCTGGAGCGCGGCTACAAGTTCGTCTACCTGCTGAACCAGGACGCCTGGCTGCTGCCGGACACGCTCGGCCGCCTGGCCGCCTTCCTCGAGGCCCATCCGGCGTACGGCGTCGTCAGCCCGATGCAGATGAAGCCGGACCTCGCGAGCCTGGACGTCCAGTTCGCGCGCCATTATCCCCATTTCTTTCCGGCGGCCCACTGGATGATCCGCCGGGAGTGCATCGAGAAAGTCGGCGGGTTCTCCCCTGCCTTCCCGCACTACGGAGAGGACATCAATTTCCTCGACCGGGCCCGTTTCCACGGCTTCCAGTGCGGAGTCGTAGACAGCGCGCGCGCCGTCCACGACCGCGACCGGCGGCCGCGGCCCAAGGACTACCGGATGAACCTGAAACTGATTTCCGCCAAGGCGCGCATCAGCGACCCGTCCCGCGTCGCGTTCATACAAACGCTTTGGCAGCCGGTCGTCCTGCTGGCGATGGCTGCCAAAAACCTGTCCTGGAGGCTCGTACGTTCTATTCCTGAACTGGTACGCTCGTATCCAGAGTTACTTTCGCTAAGACGCGTTTCGCGCGGCGTTGGACAAGACCGCCCCACATTCTTGTAAGGAAGCCTTTCTTCGGGGCGGGATTGTGCGTCCCGAACTCCAGCATCCCGCTTGTTGCGGCATCCATATATTCCGGGAAGAGATAATCAATCGTCATCGCATTGACCTTCAGGCAGTAAGGAAGGTAGATCTGGTCGCGATGGGCGTAGTTCCGGAAGAGTTTCCACCAGAGTTTCGCCAGTTTCTTCACGGCGGGGTCGTTGTGTCTGCGCAGCATCACGCTGTTTTCATAGAGGCCGGCGTGGTGCGGGAACAGTTCCTTGCGGAGGAACTTCGCCGCCCGGCGCAGGGGGCCGAGCTTCTCCTTCTCCGCCTCGAGGCACGCATAGATCTCTTCGTAGGCGCAGTCGCGCAGCGGGTGACGCAGGCCGGACCAGACGACGCCGTTTCCCACCTTGGAAAGGATGACCTCGTAGAACTCCTGCGAGGCGATGGTCACGTCGCCGTCCAGCCAGAGGCTGTATTCGCAGTCCTTCGGGAGCACCTTGTGGGGATTGATCTTGGGATAGCGGGCCAGGACGGCGGGATTGCCGTTGTCATAATCCAACTCGCAGACGGTCCAGGCGCCGATCTTCTCCATAATCTTCGCGCCCTTGCGCACGAAGCACAGGTACTCGAAGCGCTCGTCGAGTACCTGCGGCTGGCGCAGCTCGTCGTAATTGCCGACGATGCAGGTGTAGATGACGATTTTAGCCATTGGTCCTATTTGATGTCGACCAGTTCGAAGCTGTGGGGCTTCAGCACGACCGGAATCTTGCGGTCGCCGACGACGACATAGACGGAGCAGGTCTCGTCGCGGAAGGATTCCACGATGACCTTGTCATTGTCATATTCGAAGAGGGAGACAAGCGCGGGGCCTTCCAGGCGGGCCTTCAGGTCGCGGCCGAGGAACTGGCGGATCGCGTTCAGCGCCGGGACCGGATAGTGGTACAGGTCGCTGAAGTCCTCCGGGACGACCAGCACATAGAGGTAGCCGTTGGAGTACTTGCCGCGGTGGAGGATCGGATAGCCGGAGGTACCCTTGGTCAGCGGACGGCCGGCGGAGATGAGTTCCCAGGAGTCGTTGGTGAAGTAACCGATCTCCGGAATCATAAACTCGCGGTCGGCCTTGCCGTAGCGGCCGAAGTCGTCGACGAGCGTATGGCCGTCGATGGTCAGTTCGACGAACTGGGCGATCTTGTCCGGAATCGCTTCCAGGAGGCCGCTGGTGATGACGACGTCGCCGCCCCGGTGGAGCTGGGCGTCAATCTTCTTGACGAGGTCCGGGTCGCCCTTCGCCTGCTCGGTCAGGAGCACGACCTTCTGGTCGGTCGGGAACTCGGAGCGGATGTCCATCGGAAGGCCGATCATACCGAAATAATCCTGGAGGAAGTCATCGCCGCCGGTGTGGAAGGCCTTGTAGGAGACGATGCCTTTCGGGTTGCCGAGCTGGCCGACGATCGGGTCGATCTTGTCGAACACGTAGCCTGCGATGCGGGCCAGGGTCGTCGGGGTCACGCCCTTGTACGGCTTCATCATCTCATCCCAGTCGAAGCTGGTCCCCTGGCCCTGCCAGGCGGTCTTGTACATCGGGTTCAGGTTGACGCCGATGAGCTGGCGGTAGTCGAAGAGCGCCATCTCGGGGGCCTTGGCAAACATCGTCAGCCAGAGCTGCTCCGCGTAGCGGTCCGCGCCCATTCCGATGCCGCCGGAATCCACCCAGCCGCCGCCGTTGTGGCCCGGACGGAGGGAGTCGAAGTAGGTGATGATGCTGTAGCTCTCGTAGTTCTGGAGGTGCTGCGCGCCCGACGGGTCGCGGGTCTCGGTACCGGTCCAGACGCCGTCGAAGAGCTGCGGGCCGTGCTCGAGGTCGAAGCCCAGGCCCTGGAAATCATCGTACCAGTTGGGGTATTTGATGATGACCTTGACGTTGGGATTCACCTTCTTGGCGGGGCCGATGACAAGGCTCTGGGCCGCTTCGGTCATCAGGTGGAGCCGGTATTCGGTCCAGCTCATCTCGCCCTTCGCCTCGACGCAGAGGTCGCATTTGCAGTCCGTGAAGAAGAAGTCGTCGAGGATGAACATATCGAAGTTCTTCGCGGTGTATTCGGCGATTTCCTGCACTTTCTTCCGGTGCTCCGGGTTGGTGTAGCAGAAGGTCTCGAAGCTGTTGCGCTCGTTGACGGTATAGGTGATGCCGCCGCAGACTTCCACGCCCTTGGACTTGAAGAATTTCTTCGCGGCGTCGATGGTCGACTGCGGGACGATCAGCAGGTCGCGGTGGGTCTCCAGGTAGATCCTGTCGACTTTCATCTGCGAAGAGATGGTTTCCCAGGTGGACTTGAGCCACTCCGGATCCTTCATTTTCTCGACTTCATAGGCGCGCGTGTAGATCGACACGCGGAAGTTCTTGTACTGGCCGGCGTACGCCGCAGGCAGCACGAGAGCCAGCAGCGCCAAGGTTAGAAAAAATCGTTTCATAACTGTATTTAAATGTGGTAGAGCGGGATACGGGAGTCGGACCCGCCTCCTTGGCTTGGGAAGCCAATGCACTACCGATGTGCTAATCCCGCTTTGCTCTCGCAAATATAATAAAATATCCTTAGATGTACATATTCACGATCGCTTCCAGAAGCTCCTGCTTGCCGGAGACGGCGGCGGGTTCGCCCTGGGTCTTCGCATAGTCGACCGCCTGCTCGAGGGTCAGCTTGCCATCCTCGAAGTCCTTGCCGATACCGGCGTCGTAGGAGGCGTAACGCTCCTTCAGCATGGCCGGGAGCGGCGACTTCTCAAGGATGTCGGCCGCGACGAGCAGCGCACGGGCCATCGTATCCATCGCACTGACGTGGGCGATGATGATGTCCTCGAGGTCCGTGGAGTTGCGGCGGGTCTTGGCGTCGAAGTTCGTGCCGCCGACGAGGCCGCCGGCGCGGATGATGACGAGCATCGCCTGGACGAGCTCGTAGAGGTCGATCGGGAACTGGTCCGTGTCCCAGCCGTTCTGGTAGTCGCCGCGGTTCGCATCGATGGAGCCGAGGAGGCCGGCGTCGGCGGCGCACTGGAGCTCGTGCTCGAAGGTATGGCCGGCGAGGGTCGCGTGGTTCACTTCGATGTTGACCTTGAAGTCCTTGTCAAGGCCGTTGGCGCGCAGGAAGCCGATGACGGTCTCCGTGTCGGCGTCGTACTGGTGCT
>LUZF01000030.1 GCA_001602865.1 Bacteroidales bacterium Bact_14 | reverse complement strand
GCCGGCCACTCCGCCACGGGCGGCGCGTACGTGGACGCCGTCGAGGCCTGCGCCCCGCGCCGGTCCGTCTTCGTGGACTGCACGACCGACCACGACCTGTACCTGCGCTACGACGGGCTGCTCCGCCGCGGCATCAACATCGTGACTTCGAACCGCCGTTCGCTGGCCGTCCCGTACGTCCGCTATGCGGCGATGAAGGCGGCCGCCCGCCAGAACGGCGCCTCCTTCCGTTACGACACGACGGTCGGCAACGCCCTCCCGATCCTGGAATCCATCGCGGGCGGCGCGAACGGCAGCGACGAGGTCACCTCGATTGAAGCCGTCGTCTCCTGCACGATGAACCATATCATCACCGGCTACGACGGTCCCCGCACGGAGAGTTTTGCGACGCTGCTGCGCCGCGCCCAGGACGCCGGCCTGACCGAGCGGGATCCCCGCACGGACCTCGGCGGCCGCGACGCCCTGCGCAAACTGCTCATCCTCGCCCGCGAGGCCGGCGTCCCGCTCGAAGAGGAGGACGTCGAAATCACCCCGATGCTCGGGCCGGAGTTCTTCAACTGCAGCCTGGACGAGTTCTACGACCGGCTCCACCGCAGCGAGCGTTCCTTCCAGCAGCGCGAGGACGAGCTCGACGCGCTCGGGAAGCGCCAGCGCTTCGTCGCCTCGATCCGCAAGGATCCGGCGGCGCGCCTCGGCTACAAGGCCGAAATCAAAATGCAGCTGGTCGACATCGACAACCCGTTCTACTGGGTCAAGGGCACGGAGAACGTGACCATCATCCGGAGCGAGTACTCCGCTCCGCTCGTCATCAAGGGAGCCGGCGAAGGCGCGCGCCTCGCCGCGACCGGCATTATCAAGGACATCTTATCGCAATAGCATTATGAAAGCAGTCATCAGCGGATACGGAAAAATGGGTCACATCGTCGAGGAGGTCCTCCACGACTGGGGCTTCGAACTTGCCCTCGCGACCGAGGACGTCCGCGCGACGCCGCCGGCCCTCGCCGCCGAGTGCGTCTGCATCGATTTCACGACCCCGGACGCTTTCCGGGCCAACTACCCGTTCATCGCGGAGCATTTCAAGGCCGCCGTCATCGGCACGACCGGCTGGAACGACATCTGCTCCGAGGTCATCGGCGCCTTTGAAGAGCACGGCACCCCGATGATCCATACCTCCAACTTCTCCCTCGGCGTAAACGCCTTCTTCGCCGCCGTCATCCGGACCTGCCAGGTCCTGAAGGACCGCGGCTATGTCCCCGAAATCGAAGAAATCCACCACATCCACAAGCTCGACGCGCCGAGCGGCACCGCCAAGACCCTCGCCGCGCTCGTGATGAAGCATATGGGCGTCAAGCCGGAAATCACATCCCGCCGCGAAGGGGAAATCCCCGGCATCCATACGATTGAATTCCGCTGCGGATGCGACCGGCTCGTCTTCACCCACGAGGCTTTCTCCCGCCGCGGTTTCGCGGAGGGCGCCGTGCTCGCCGCGCAGCTGACCGAAAAGCTGACGGGCGTCCACGAATTCCTGGATGTGATTTTGTAACTTCCCGAACGATGAAAAGATTGACCCTGACCGGCTGCGGCACCGCGCTCCTGACCCCGTTCCACGAGGACGGCTCCGTCGATTATGCCGCCTATGCCGCATCCATTGACCGCCAGGTCGCTGCCGGCGTCCATTTCCTCGTGCCGCTGGCGACCACGGGCGAGACGCCGACCCTGACGCCGGAGGAGAAGGTCCGGCTGCTCCAGACGGCGAAGGACCACGCCGCCGGACGCCCGCTGCTCGTCGGCTGCGGGGCCAATTCCTTCGAAGGCACGATGGCGAACATCCGCCTCCTGGAGCCTCTGGCCCCGGACGCCTTCCTCGTGGTGGTTCCTTATTATAACAAGCCGACCCCGGAAGGCCAGTACCGCTACTTCAAGGCCGTTTCCGAAGCGACGCAGGTGCCGGTCGTCATCTACAATGTCCCGGGCCGCACCGGTGCGAACATGACCGCGGATACCGCGGTCCGCCTCGCGACCGACTGTCCGAACATCATCGGCACGAAGGAGGCTTCGGGCAACTATGCCCAGGTCAGCGAGATCATCCGCCGCGCGCCGGAAGGCTTCACGGTGCTCAGCGGCGACGACGACCTGACGTTCGCCCTGATGGCGACGGGCGCCAAGGGCGTCGTCAGCGTCGCCTCGAACATCGCCCCCGCCGAGGTCGCGGCGATGGCGGAAGCGCTGCTCCGCGACGACATCCCCGCCGCCCGCGCGCTGCACCACCGCCTCTCCCCGCTCTTCAAGGCCTGTTTCCTGGAATCGAGTCCCGTCCCGGCGAAGGCCGCGATGGCCCGGCTCGGGCTGATGACGGACGCCGTCCGTCTCCCCCTCGCCCCCGCCTCGGACGCCACCCGCGCCCGCCTCGCCACCGTCCTCTCCGACCTCTTCTGATCCTTCCCTGCGCAACTTCGCAGAAAAAGCAATTTTCCTGAGATCGTCAGAAAAATGCCGACTCAGAAAAATTGCTTTTTCTGCTAATTCCGCGTAAAGCGGGGCGGGGGTTATTTGCGGGAGAAGACGACGTTCTTCAGGACGCCCAGATCGAAGAGGGTCAGGTCAAGGTCTGAGAAGGTCAGCGTCTTGCCGTCAGAAGAGAAGGATCCGTTCCACGTCTTGGTTCCTGTCTCGATTCTCGAGGGAGGACAGGTCAGGGAGATGCGGGGGAATTCGTAACTGGCAATGTCGGAACGGGCGGAGGCCATTGCCTCGGACGACTCCATCTGGAATCTGTATTCATTATCCTCAAAAGCAAGCATGAGGTTCACGGACAGGTTATTAACCGGACTTGTAGCATCGGCTTCCCAGAGGGTTTTGTTCAGCCATTTGGTGGTTGAAGTGTCGTTGCCTTCCCCGCAGGAGGAGAGGAGCAGCAGCGCGAAAGCGGCAAGCAGGATTGTTAAGAATCGGGTCTTCATAGGGGGAATCAATCGAAGATGTGGAGGATCTGGAGGCACATACGGGCGTTGTGGTAGGGGCATTTCCAGGGACCGGCCTTGTCGCCGGCAAGGTCCGGGCGGCCGTCTGCGTCGCAGCCCCAGTACCATTCGCCGCCGTCCCAGTCGACGAGGTGCGTCTTGATGTAGTCGAGGGCCTGCTGGGCGGTTGCGGCGGCGTTTTCGACGCCGAGGTACTTCCAGGCCCAGAGGTTGCCGACGACGGTCTCCGCCTCGACCCACCACTGGCGGGAGTCGTCGAGGGAGCCGTCCTCGCGGATTTCGTAGAGGAGGCTGCCGTCGGGCTGGACGCCTTCCATCCCTCCCTGATAGAGGGCCCGGCACATCGGCCGGATGCGGTTCACGAGGTCGAAGTCCTTCAGCGCCATCGCGCATTCGAGGGCGAGCCAGGAGGTCTCGATGTCGTGGCCGTAGGAGATGCCGCGGCTGCAGACGCTCCAGTCGGCGTTGAAGTAGAGGTCGAGGTGGCCGGTCCGGGCGTTGAAGATGCGGGTCCGGAGGAGGTCCAGGAGGGCGGCGGTGCGCTCCTTGAGCTGCGGGTCGGGCCAGATGCGGTAGAGGGCGGCGTAGCCTTCGAGGAGATGGAGATGGGAGTTCATGGTCTTGTCCACGTTCTCGTCCTTCTCGCTGAGGCGCATGTCCTCGAGGGGCTTGAATTCCCGGCTCAGGGCTTCGCGGTAGCCGCCGTTCGCGGCGTCGGCGAAGTAGGTCTCGACGATGCGGTAGGTGTTGATCGCGGCCTTCTTGGCCTCGTCGTCGCGGCTCGCGGCGTAGTACTCGCTGAGGGCGTAGATCGCGAAGCCCTGGGCGTAGAGCTGGGCTTTCGTATCCTTCTTGTTGCCGCGGGCGTCGACGCTCCAGTAGACGCCGCCGTACTTGTGGTCGATGAAATGGCGGATGAAGTACTCTTTCGCCTCGGCCGCGGCAACGAGGTAGCTGCGGCGGCGCAGAGTACGGTAGGCGGCGGAGAAGGTCCAGAGGATGCGGGCGTTCAGGATGGCGCCGCGGTCGGCGTCCGGGTCCGGGGTCCCGTCGGCCGCGACGCGGCCGATGAAGCCGCCGGCCGGGTCCCTGAGTTTCAGCCAGAAGGGTAATATGTTGGTTTCCAGGAGAGTTTTTACGGTTTCCATCGCGAAGGAAATGTTAGGTTTGGTCTTTAACAAAAATAACATTTTTTTCGAGTATATTTGTCTTTGGTGATGACCGTATTCGACAATTACGACCTTTCCGCGAGAAACACTTTCCGGATGAAAGTGCGCTGCGCCCGTTTCGTGGAGTATGACTCCGCGGAGGAGCTCGAAGCGCTGGATTTCGGGGCGCTGCCGCAGCCGGTGCTGGCGATGGGCGGCGGGAGCAACCTGCTCTTCACGGGAGATTTCCCGGGGACGGTGCTCCACGGCCGGATCGGGGGCATCCGCGTCGCGGCGGAGACGCCGGACGGCGGGGTGCTCGTCGAGGCCGGCGCGGGCGTCGTCTTCGACGACCTCTGCGCCTGGGCCGCCGCCCGCGGCCTCTGGGGCCTCGAGAACCTCTCGCTGATTCCGGGGGAGGTGGGCGCGGCGGCGGTGCAGAACATCGGCGCCTATGGCGTCGAGTTCAAGGATGTCGCCGTCGAAGTCAGGTGCCTGGAGGTCGCGACCTGCGCGCGCCGGACCTTCCGGGTGGAGGAATGTGCCTATGGCTACCGGGAGTCGCTGTTCAAGCGGCCGGAGGTGAAGGGAAGGTACATCGTCCTCTCCGTGCTGCTGCGCCTGAGCCGCGCGGCGACGCCCAGGCTCGATTACGGGAACATCCGCGCCGCGCTGGGGACGGACGCCCCCGCGGGCCCGGCGGATGTGCGGGAAGCGGTGATCCGGATCCGCAACGCCAAATTGCCGGACCCGGCGGAGAAGGGCAGCGCCGGCAGCTTCTTCAAGAACCCCGTGATCCCGCAGGAGCATTTTGCGCGCATCGAGGCGCTGACGCGCGCGGAGCTGGGGCCGGAGGCGACGGTGCCGCACTACGACGCCGGCGGGATGGTCAAGGTCCCCGCGGCCTGGATGATCGAGCGCCTTGGATTCAAGGGCCTGAAGGCGGGAAATGCCGCCGTCTGGGAGAAGCAGCCCCTGGTACTGGTGAACGATACGGGCGCCGCGGCGCCGGAGGAAATCCTCGCGCTGGAGCGCCGGATCATCGATGCGGTCCAGGAGAAATATGGGATAGAATTGCATCCGGAAGTGGAGCATATATAATTAATTATGAGCAGTTTCATTATTGAGGGAGGCCACCGGCTGAGCGGCGAGATCCGCCCGCAGGGCGCGAAGAATGAGGCGCTGGAAGTCATCAGCGCCGTATTGTTGACGGAAGAAGAAGTCCGGATTTCCAACATTCCGGAAATCCTGGATGTAAAGAATCTCATCGCCCTGATGGAAGAGATGGGCGTCGCCGTCACGCGCCACGCCAAGGGGGATTACAGTTTCCGCGCCGCCGGAATCGATCCCTCCTACATCGAGAGCGCCGACTTCGTCAAGCGCTGCGCCGCCCTGCGCGGGTCGGTGATGGTCGTGGGTCCGCTGCTGGCGCGCTTCGGGCGGGCGTACTTCCCGAAGCCGGGCGGCGACAAGATCGGCCGCCGGCGCGTCGATACCCATATCGAAGGTATGTGCCGCCTCGGCGCCTCGCTCCAGTATGACGAAAAGAAACGGGCCTTCCTGCTGGAGGCGCCGAAGGGCCTGGAAGGCGTCTATATGCTCCTGGATGAGGCCTCCGTCACCGGCACGGCCAACATCGTGATGGCCTCGACCCTCGCCCGCGGGACCACGACCATCTACAACGCCGCCTGCGAGCCCTATGTCCAGCAACTCTGCAAGCTCCTGGTCGCGATGGGTGCCAAAATCGAAGGCATCGGCTCCAACCTCCTGCGCGTCACCGGCGTGGAAGCGCTCCACGGCGCGACCCACGTCATCCTCCCCGATATGATCGAGGTCGGCAGCTTCATCGGCCTCGCCGCCATCAACCAGAGCGCCCTCACGATCAAGGACGTCTCCTACGACAACCTCGGCATCATCCCCGGCAGCTTCCAGCGCCTCGGCGTCAGGCTGGAGCAGCGCGGCGACGACATCTTCGTCCCCGCCCAGGAGAGCTACGAAATCGAATCCTTCATCGACGGCTCCATCATGACCCTCGCCGACGCCCCCTGGCCCGGCCTCACCCCGGACCTCCTCAGCGTGATGCTCGTCGTCGCGACCCAGTGCAAGGGAAGCCTCCTGATCCACCAGAAGATGTTCGAGAGCCGCCTCTTCTTCGTCGACAAGCTCATCGACATGGGCGCCCAGATCATCCTCTGCGACCCCCACCGCGCCGTCGTCATCGGCCACGACCACAAGTTCCGCCTCCGCGCCGGCCGCATGACCTCCCCGGACATCCGCGCCGGTATCGCGATGCTCCTCGCCGCGATGTCCGCGAAGGGCACCTCCGAAATCGAGAACATCGAACAGATCGACCGCGGCTACGAGGCCATCGACACCCGCCTCAACGCCCTCGGCGCCCATATCCTCCGAAAACCATAGGTTCCGCGCTTTAGACGAAATTAGCGGAAAAAGCAATTTTTCTGAGTCGGCATTTTTCTGACGATCTCAGGAAAATTGCTTTTTCTGCGATGCTACGCTCGGAATGACAATTAATCCGGGCGGAATTCGAGGAGGTCTGCGGGCTGACATTCGAGGGCGGTGCAAAGCGCCTCGAGGGTCGAGAAGCGGATGGCCTTGGCTTTGCCGGTCTTGAGAATCGAGAGATTTGCAGGTGTGATTCCCACGCGCGCGGCAAGCTCCCCGGAGGACATTTTCCTCCGGGCGAGCATCACATCTACATTGACGACAATCATACCGTTACTCCTCCGATTTCACTTCCTCCGCCGGGGCCTCTTTCGCCGCCTCACCCTTCAGGTAGCCGGGCAGGCTCATACCCGCCATCTTGAACAGCTCCTCGAGCGGGGGAACGGATCCCATCAGGCCGGACACGAAGTTGGCGGTAGCGGTCTTGCCGTTCTCGCCCTTGCCGCCGTCCCAGACGGTTACCTTATCGATATTGATGCCCTTGACGGCCTCGACCTGCGTCTTGACGAGCTCAGGCAGCTTGTCGGTGATGAGCATCGTGATGGCCTGCTGGGCGTCGCCGCCGGCCGCGGACACGAGCTGACCGAAACCTTCGGCCTGCTTCGAGAGGATCTCGAGGGTACCGCGCGCCTGGGCGTCCATCTTCGCGTAGATCGCGTCGGCCTCACCCTTCGCCTTGCGGCGGAGCTGCTCGGCTTCCGCTTCCGCTTCGATGATCTTCTTCTGCTTGTCGATCTCGGCAGCGACGACGATGTTGGCCTGCTGGGTCGCCTTCTCGCGCTCGGCACGCGCCATTTCCGCGTCACGCTCGCTCTGGTACGCCTCCTGGAGGGCCTTCGCGGCCTGCACCTTCTCGGCGGCCACCGCGATGCGGTCTGCCTCGGCGGTCTTCTGGCGGCGGAGCGCGTCGGAATTCGCAATCTCGATGCGGGCGTTGTTCTCTCCCTTCACGGCGTCGGCGTCGGCGGCGGCCACGTTGACACGGGTATCCTTGTCGGCCACGGCCTTGCCGGTCTCACCGTAACGGTTCTGCTCGGCCACGCTCTTCTTCGCGTCGTTGATGGCCTTCGCGGCAGCCTCCTTACCGAGGGCCTCGATGTAGCCGGATTCGTCGCGGATATCGGTGACGTTCACGTTGATCAGCTTCAGGCCGATCTTGCGGAGCTCGGCCTCCACGTTCGCAGAGACGCTCGCCAGGAACTTGTCACGGTCGGAGTTGATCTCTTCGATATCCATCGTCGCGATGACCAGACGCAGCTGGCCGAAGAGGATATCCGTCGCGATGTTCTGGATGCCGTCCGGGTGGAGGCCCAGGAGTCGCTCGGCCGCGTTGGTCATCACCTCGGGCTCGGTACCGATACCCACGGTGAAGCGGCAGGGCACGTCCACGCGGATGTTCTGCTTGGACAGCGCGTTCTGGAGGTTGCACTCGATCGAAATCGGCTTGAGGTCCAGGTAAGCGAAATCCTGGAACACGGGCCAGATGAAGGCGGCGCCGCCGTGGATGCAGCGGGCGGACGACCTGTGGCCGGTCTTACCGTAGATGACCAGGATCTTGTCGGACGGGCAGCGGCGATAGCGCCTCAGGATGGCGGCCAGCGTCACGAACGCCACGCCCACGATAATGAGAAGGAGATAGAGTTCCATATGCTTGACAGTTTAAATGATTACTGAATTGATTTCTTCGACGAGCAGGGTGTTGGGGCTGACGACTTCCACGACGCGGATACGGGTCCCGGTCTTCAGCTCCGGTCCGTCGGTCACGGCCGCGTACTCGCGCACGGCGTCATTGATGGTAATCTGGACCTTGCCCTCGCCGGCGCGCTCGGCCGGAATCGTCAGGTACACGGTCCCCTGGCAGTCCACGGCGGACTTGAACACATTGATGTTGCCGGACTCCTGCATATTCATCAGCCACTTGAAGAGCAGCATCACCAGCGCCACGAGCAGCACGCCCACGACGATGGAAACAACCATCCGCAGGCCCACTCCGGGGATGCTGTCCTGCAGCAGGATCGCCGACCACCCGAAGCCGATCAGGAAGTTGATGAAGTTGCGGAAGGTCAGCAGGTTCATCCCGGTGCCCGGATGGTCCGCACCGGAAGCATCCACATCGGCGCCCACATCCACGGAGCCGTCGGCCATGTCACCCATGCCACCGGCGTCCACATCGGTGTCAACATCCAGATTGCCGTGGTCGGCAGCGCCGAGGAAGGTCATCACGGCCTGGATCACAAAGACAAGCGAGGCTGAAAGGGTCACTGCCCACAGCACCTTATTCGCCATATCAAGGGAATTCCACCATTCAATCATAACGCAAAAGGATATTTATTTTCCGCAAATATATAAATAAATATTGAAAAACAATAATTTTATACAAAAAAACCGCTCAATTATTTTGAGCGGTAAAAACTGCCGGAGGAAGAAAGTTAATATGTATGGCTGAAACCTGTAGCCGCCCGCGGCTTCATGAGCGGGAGGTTTAACTTTCTTCGTCAAGGATAAAGAGAGACCCCGGTGTCGCGGAGGAGGGGGGATTCGGACATCTGGCGGGGGTTGGTGCCGGGCTGGTCCTGGGGGACGTCCATGCCGAGGAGGCCGAAGAGCCAGGTCCAGTATTCGGGCATTTCGCCGTCCGCGTTGCGGAAATTCATCGGTACGGAATCGAAGAGGGGGCCCTTGACGGGATCCACATAGCTGATCTGGACGAGTTCGCTGCAGTACAGCGAGGTATCGTTGGGCAGGAAGGTCGTATTGTAGCTGCGGCCGAGGAACTGTTTCGCGTTCTCGACATAGCGGGCTGCGTCGCGGTTCCTCCTCAGCCGCTTGACGATGTACGTCGCCTGGTACCCCTCCTTGAGGCGGAAATCCCGGAGCATCGTATCGAGCGGATGGCGGTCCACGCCGTGCTTGAGGGTCGCATCCAGGACCCAGGGCGCACCGGCGGCGTCGACTTCCGCAATCGCGACGTGGATCAGGTTCAACTCGCCGCTGCCGGTCGCCGCACCGATCGCGTCGGCCATCGAATCGCCCGCGTCATAATCCATCGGAATCCCGATGAAGATCAGGTCGCCGGTCTGCAGCCGGTCCACGCGCGAGCGGCATCCCGCCAGCAGCGTCGCCGCCAGCAGGAATGCCATCGCAACAAATCTAATCCGGGTCATCACACGCCGAGTTTTTCCGCAATCCGGCGGGCCAGGGCGAGGAAGGCCTCGCTGTCGGGGCCGGTGCCGAGGGCGGTCGGCTCGCCGTTGTCGCCGTTCTCCCGGATGCCCTGGACCAGCGGAATCTGGCCCAGGAGTTCCAGGCCGAAGCGCTCGGCCATCTTCTTCCCCCCGTCGCGCCCGAAGATATAGTACTTGTTCTCAGGAAGCTCCGCCGGCGTAAACCAGGACATATTCTCGACCAGTCCCAGAATCGGCTTGCCGATGTTGGGGTTCCTGAACATATCCACGCTCTTCTCCACGTCGGCGAGCGCTACCGTCTGCGGCGTCGTCACGATGACGGCGCCCCCGACCGGCACGTCCTGCACGAAGCTGATATGGATGTCTCCCGTGCCCGGCGGCATATCGACGAGCAGGAAATCCAATTCGCCCCACTTCACCTGCAGGATCATCTGCTTCAGCGCACTGCAGGCCATCGGGCCGCGCCAGATCAGCGCCTGCCCCCGCTCCGCGAAATAGCCGATGCTCATCCACTTCACCCCATACTTCTCGACCGGCACGAGCCACTCGCCCGCGTCGTCCTTCTCCATCATCGGGTTCTCCCCTTCGGTCGCGGTCATCGTCGGAATGGAAGGTCCATACACATCGGCATCCGCGAGGCCAACCTTGTACCCGAGACGCGCGAGCGCAATCGCGAGGTTCACGGCGACCGTGGACTTGCCCACGCCACCCTTGCCCGACGCGATGCCGATGATATGCTTTACATTATCGACCATCTCCGTCCCGAGCCCTTCCTTCTCCGGTTTCCCGGCGTTCTCGTCGACGACGGTCTTCACCTCGACGGTATCGAACTCCGGACAATTCCGGATCACGGCCGCGCGGACGCTCCCGACCAGGTACTCGGTCAGCGGGTCCCGGCGCTTGGGGAATCCCAGCGTCACGGTCACCTTCGCGCCGTCCACGGCGACATCCTTCACCATCCCCAGCGCCACGATATCGCGGTCGCCGCGGCCCGGGTGCTTCACTTCCCGCAGGATTTTCTCAAAGTCAGCCATTAGCGCACAAGATTCATTTCATTCAACAGATAGCCGGCGCCGCCGAACTTGTCCATCATAAAGAGGACATAGCGGATGTCGACATTGATGCAGCGCTGGACGTTCGGCTCGAAGATCACGTCGCCGCTCATCGCCTCCCAGTTGCCGTCGAACGCGAGGCCGATCAGGCAGCCGTCGGCGTCGAGCACCGGGCTGCCGGAGTTGCCGCCCGTGATGTCGTTGTTCGACAGGAAGCAGGTCACCACCTCGCCGTTCTTGTTGGCGTACTGGCCGAAGTCCTTCGCCTCATACAGCTCCTTCAGGCGGGCCGGGACGCGGAACTCGTAGTTGTCCGGATCCTCTTTTTCCATCACGCCCTTCAGCGTCGTATAGTGCTTGTAGAGCACGGCATCCTTCGGGGAATAGGACTTCACGGTACCGTAGGTCAGGCGGCAGGTGCTGTTCGCATCCGGATAGATCGCCTCGCCTTCCTTCCACTCGAGCTGGCCGCCCGTGTAGGCCTTCTTCGCCGCGGCGTAGCGCGCTTCCTCCTCCTCGGTCGAATCAATCATCGTGAGGGCCTTGTCGCGGATGGCGCGGAACAGGTCCATCGCCGGGTCGGCGTCGAGGTCGACGCCGTCCGCCTGGGCCTTCGCCATCTTCTCCGCGGAAGTGAACACGCTCTCCGCAAAGAGCTTGTCCAGGCCGGCCTCGGAGAGGTCATAGTCGATCCTGTCCTCCGGCTTCACGTTGGCCAGGTAGAACTCCGACAGCGCCGAAGCCTCCTTGCGGTCCAGGGCCAGGTTGTAGTCCTTATACATCGCGGCGTTGCGCGCCCGCGCGAGCGAAATCAACTCGATGCGGTACACGGACTCCGTCAGCAGCGTGTAGGCCGCCTCGCCTTCCGCGTGGGCGGCGACATAGTCGTCGATGTCCTTCAGGGCGGTTCCATAAGCCTTCACGCGCTTGTTCTTCTTACCGACCCATTCCATAAAGTCGGCTTCCTTCTGCTTCTCGCGGGCGATCACGTCGAGCTTCGCGAAAGCTTCCTTCTCGCCCTGCCACTTCTTCCAGCCGTTCGACGAGCTGGCGAACTTGCTGGCATACTGCAGGTTCACGACCGGGTCGGCCATCCGGGCCTCCCACATGATGTCCTGGCGGACGGTGCGGGCGGCGATGCGGACGTCGTTGAGGTCCAGCATATGCTGGAGCTGGTTCGCGGTCATATAGCGCTGGGTGCTGCCCGGGTAGCCCATAATCATCGTGAAGTCGCCTTCCTCAACGCCCCGCAGGGAGATGCGCAGCGACTGGCGCGGACGCATCGGGACATTCTCCGGGGAATACGAAGCGGGCTCATTGTCCGGACCGGCATAGACGCGGAACATCGAGAAATCGCAGGTGTGGCGCGGCCACATCCAGTTGTCCGTGTCCCCGCCGAACTTGCCGCTCGATGCCGGCGGCGCGCCCACGAAGCGCACGTCGCGGTAGATCTTCGAAACGATCAGGTAGAAATAGTTGTTGTCATAGAAACCGGTCACGGTCGCGGTGCAGTTGGGATTGTCCACCCGCGCCTGCTCGATCAGCTCCTTCACCTTCGCCTCCCGGGCCTCCGGGGTCTTGCACTTCGCGAGGATGTCCGTCACGTCCGTCATGCTCTGGAGGAAGCGCACGGTCAGGCCCGGCACCGGGATCTCTTCGCCCAGGTTCATCGCCCAGTAGCCATCCTCGAGGTAATTGTGTTCCGGGGAGGAAAGGCCCTGGATGCTGCTGTAGCCGCAGTGGTGGTTCGTCACCAGCAGGCCGCGGTCGGAGATGATCTCACCGGTGCAGCCGCCGCCGAACTGGACGATCGCGTCCTTGATGGAAGCGTGGTTGATGCTGTAAATCTGCTCCGGGGTCAGCCGGCACCCGAGGTCCTTCATCGCCTGGGCATTCATCTTCTGGAGGAGCGGAAGCATCCACATTCCCTCATCCGCCCGGGCGGACGCGCCCAGAACCATCAGCGCAAACAGCGCACAAATTAATTTTTTCATCATTCTGTATTAAATAGTTACTATTTCAAAACAGCGTCGGCTCCAGCGCCTTCGGGTGGAAGCTCCGGCGGTGGACCGGGGTCCATCCGTGCTCCCGGATGGCATCCAGGTGCTCCTGCGTCGGATAGCCCATATTCCGGTCCCAGCCGTACTCGGGATACTCCAGCGCCAGCGCGCGCATACAGTCGTCCCGGTACGTTTTCGCCAGCACCGAAGCGGCGGCGATGCTCGCATAGGTCGCATCCCCGTGGACCACCGTCGCGTACGGAATCCCGTCGCAGGGGCGGAAGCGGTTCCCGTCGATCAGCAGGAAGTCCGGTCGCACGCGCAACTGTCGCACGGCCCGCTGCATCCCCGTGATCGAGGCATTCAGGATGTTGATGCGGTCGATTTCCTCCGGCTCCACGCGTACCACGGCCCAGGCGAGCGCTTCCCGCTCGATGACGGGCCGCAGCTCCTCGCGCGCCCTGGCGCTCATCCGTTTCGAGTCATCGAGCAGCGGGTGCGAGAAGCCCTCGGGCAGGATGACCGCCGCGGCGAAGACCGGGCCCGCGAGCGGCCCGCGGCCCGCCTCGTCGCATCCCGCTTCGAGGCGTCCCGTCCGCATACAACTGGCCAGATGAATCTCCCGTCGCATCGTCTTCTGCCACAAATGTAGCAAAAAGATTCCGCAATCAGCCTTCCGGCGCGACGTCTTTGCGCCCGAGCTCGCGTTCGAGGGAACGGATGTAGGCTTCGAGGGTGTTGATATGATTTTTCAGGGATTGGATATGCTCCTGCTGGAAAGCGATTTCCTTCTCCAGGTCCGCGACGCGGGCCTCGTGCTGGCTGCGCTCCGCCTCGGCCTGCCGGGCGTAGCGCTCGCGGACCCGGCCGACCTCCCGCTCCAGGTCTTCGACGGGCTGGTAGCCGAGCACCAGCTCTTCCAGCGATTTCCCGGAAACCTCCGCCATCTTCTCAACGTTGTTGTTGAAGATGCGGGTGGGCCCGGATTCCAGGCTGCGGTATGCGTTCCGGGAGATGCCCATCAGGTCGGCGATCTGCTGCTGGGACATCCTGATCTCGTTCCGGGTCCGGAGAAGGTTCTGTTTGGCCGTCTTTTCGTCCATCATTCCAGTCTGGGCTGTAATCCGATACAAAAGTATAGGGATTCCGGGTACGCGAATGACACGAAATACTTGTCAAAGGCAGGAAGAAATTGTTAAAAAACACGAAAAACAACTTTGAACCACCGGGATTTTTCCGTTTTTGCCAAGAAATGCATACCGGAAGTGCCAACTTTGGGCGAACCAAAATTGACAGGACGATGAAAACACGCGAAGAAGACTACGCCGCTTTCGAGCAGCTGATGAACCGGGAAAAAGTCTATCTGGAGAAGGACCTGACCTTCGAGGGGATCTGCAGACGCATAGGTACGCGGAAGGACGCCCTGGAGAGCGTCCTTCTGGAAGAATTGGGGATGCGCGGGGACGCAATCCTCGACAAGTACCGCGAGACTACAGTTCCTTGAGGATGACGTTGCGGAAGTGGACTTCCGCGCCGTGCTCCTGGAGCAGGATGTTGCCGACCTTCTGGTTGCCGAAATCCGGCCAGACCTTGTACTTGCTGTGGGAGACGAGCGCGTTGAAGAGCTGGTTGTTCCGGGTATATTCGACCACCTTCACGCCGTTGAGCCAGTGCTGCACGAGGTCGTCCTTGACGACGATCCAGGCGGTGTTCCAGCCTTCCTTGTCGAACGGGGCCGCGGCCTTGTCGGCCGGGATCAGGTCGTAGAGGGAGGCGAGGGTACGGTTGCCGTTGAGGCCGAGCTTGGCGTCCGGGTGGAGGTCGTCGTCCAGGATCTGGAACTCGCAGCCGATCGCGGAGCCGGCGCCCTGGTTCAGGTCCGGACGGACGAAGTACTTGATGCCGCTGTTCGCGCCCGGGGTGATCTTGAAGTCCACGGACAGGATGAAGTTGCCGTACTGCTCGAGGGTCACGATGTCGCCGCCGTTCTCGGCCTCGTGGAGGCCGTCGCCCGGCATCGTGCAGAGCTCGCCGTCGGCGATGAACCAGCCGCCCTTCGGGAAGGAATCGGACTTGGGGCTGCGCCAGCCTTCGGTCGTCTTGCCGTCCCAGAGGAGCTTCCAGCCGTCGGCCTGCTGGGCCGCGGTCAGGACGTTCGGGGTCGCGAGGACCGGGACTTCGGGGGCCTTGGAGGTATCATATTCCGCCGGCACTTTCGGCGCGCAGCTGCAGAGGGCCGCGAGGAGCAGGCCCAGGATCAATGTTCTTTTCATCACGCGTTCCCTTTAGATCTTGTAGTAGTCCTCCCAGCCCTTTCTCGGCGGCGCGCCGGCGAGCAGGGCGCTCGCGAACGGGTTGTCCACGATTTCCTTCGTCGTGCGGTCGAACTTGAAGGCCCCGTTGAGACGCTGGGCGATCACGCCGAGGTTGAAGACCTGGCAGAGCGGAACGGCGACTTCGAACGGCGAGCGGGTCTTCTCGAGACCCATACAGGCACGCAGGAAGTTGGTGTAGTGGTCCGACGGGCTCTTCGGGACTTCCGGAAGCTTGGAGGCCATTTCCTTGGCGACGCTCTCCGGGATGATGCTGAGGGTCGAGCCGTGGCTGCCGCCCTTGAAGATCAGGTCGCGGGAGTAGATGATCTTGCCCGGGTTGAGCCTGGTCGGCTTGTAGGCCTGGCCGTTGACGGTCGGGATGTCGCTCGCGGCAATGCTTTCGCCGTAGCCGACCGGGACCTCCGGCAGGTTGTCCAGGCCGTCGTACCAGGTCACGTCGACCGCCGGCATGTCGCCGCGGCGCGGGAAGCGGAAGAGGATGGTCGAGGACATCGGGAAGAAGAAGTCGTTGTGGCCGTTGGCGTAGAGCATCTTGACCTCGTACGGGAGGCCCAGGTCGAGGAACTCGTGGGCGGTGTCGAGGATGTGCGCGCCCCAGTCGCCGAGGGCGCCCATACCGAAGTCATACCAGCAGCGCCAGTTGCCGCGGTGGAACTGGTCGCTGTACTCGTGGAACTGCTGGGTCATCGTCCAGACGTCCCAGTCGAGGGTGTCGGGTTTCGGGTCCGGGCCGGGGAACTTGTAGATGTTGGTGTCGTAGCCGTGCCAGCGGCGGCTGTTGTTCATATGGGCGGTGATGGCGGTCACGTCCTTGATGATGCCCGCCTCTTTCCAGGCCTTGAACTGGAAGTAATTGGCCTCGGAGTGGCCCTGGTTGCCCATCTGGGTCACGACCTCCGGGTGGGCCTTCGCGGCCTGGAGGAGGAGTTCGTTCTCGTGGAAGGTGCGGGTCAGCGGTTTCTCGCAGTAGACGTGGATGCCTTCCTTGATGGCGCGCATCGCGACCGCGAAATGGGCGAAGTCCGGGATGGCGATCAGGACGGCGTCGATTTCGTTCGACATTTCGTCGAACATCTTGCGGAAGTCCTTGTAGCGCTTGGCCTTCGGGTACTTGGCCATTACCTTCTGGGTATGGGGCGCGCCCATATCGACGTCGCAGAGGGCGACGACGTTGGCGAGGCCGGTCGCGGCGATGCCCGCCTCATCCTCTTCGCCGCGGAAGCCGATGCCGACGAGGGCGAGGTTGACCTTGCCGTTCGCGCCGATGACCTTCTTGCCGCCGGTCTGCGGGGTGAATGCGTGCACCGGGCCTTCCATCGCGAGCAGGGCGGCGGAAGCGCCGGCAGTCTTCAGAAATGATCTGCGTGTAAGCATATGAAATTGGTTTAGTTGTTATAATTATCGGTTGATAAGCAAAAGTAGCAACTCTTTTCGAGAATCGGAAGTGAATAATTGCTAACTTAGCAGGATGAATCCCGAAACCGAGTATATCGCCGAAGGCCGGATGTTCCACGGGTTCGTCCCCCACGTGATGGGGACGAAACTGGACCTGCTGGCCGTCGGGGTGGAACAGGCCGGGGCGGAGGCGCTGTGGGCGGACTGCTGCGCGGAGATCGCCTCGCTGGAGGCCAGCCTGAACCGCTTCGACCCGCGGAGCGAGGTCGCGCGGTTCAACGCGGCAGGGGCGAAGGCCGGCTTGCCGCTGAGCCCCGGGCTGGAGCGCCTGCTGGACCTGTCGCGGGAGTTCTGGTTCCGCACGGAAGGGCTGTTCGATGTGACCCGGGGTAAGGGAATGGACCTGGCGGAGGAAGGCGTGACGATGGACTTCGGGGGCATTGCGAAGGGGTATGTGCTCGCGCTGCTGCGCGACCGGCTGGCTGCTGCCGGGGTTGCCTCCGCATTCGTGAACTTCGGCGACAGCGCGATCCTGGGGCGCGGAACGCACCCTTACGGGGACTGCTGGATGGTCAGCCTGCCGAACCCGTGGAGCGGGGCGCCGGTGGCGGAATTCCGCCTGCGCGACCGGGCGCTGTCGGTCTCCGGCAACACGCCGGGCTACACGGGCCACATCATCGACCCGCGGACCGGCCGGGCCAACGTGGAGCGGAAGATGGTCGCCGTGACGGGGCCGGATCCGCTGGAAGCGGAAGTGCTGAGTACCGCCTGTATGCTGGCGGACAAGGGGCAGCTGCTGCGCCTGCGCAGGAATTTCCCCGATTGCGAGATTGAAATTTATACCATATAACCGAATGGAAGAGAACAAGAAAGGCGTGGACCTCGGCCTGCGTAAGTTCATCAAGGAGCTGGGCTATATGACCGGCGGCGCGGCGCTGTTGGCGACGACCCCCTGGCTGAGTTCCTGCACGCCGGAGAAGCTCGCGGAGCTCGGCAACGAGAAGGCGCGCGTCGCCCTCATCGGCACCGGCTCCCGCGGCCAGTACCACATCCACAACCTCCGGAACATCCCCCACGCGACGCTGGTCGCGCTCTGCGACATCTACCCGACGAACCTGGAAGCGGCCTCGGCACTCTGCCCCGAGGCGCGCTGCTACACGGACTACCGCCGCCTGCTGGAGGACAAGGACATCGACGGCGTGATCATCGCGACGCCGCTCCACCTCCACGCGCAGATGACCCTCGACGCGCTCGCCGCCGGGAAGCACGTCTTCTGCGAAAAGGCGATGGCGCGCACGCTCGACCAGTGCAAGGAGGTCTACGACGCCTATACGAAGACCGACAAAGCGCTGTATTTCTGTATGCAGCGGATGTACGACGAGAAATACGTGAAGGCCGTCCAGATGATTTCGACGGGGCTCATCGGCGACGTGGTCGGGATGCGCTGCCACTGGTTCCGCAACGCCGACTGGCGCCGCGAGGTCCCCTCGCCGGAGCTGGAGCGCCACATCAACTGGCGCCTCTACAAGGAGTACTCCGGCGGCCTGATGACCGAGCTGGGCTGCCACCAGATCGAGGTCTGCAACTGGGTGGCCCGCAAGATCCCCTCCCGCATCACCGGCTTCGGCGACATCGTCTTCTGGAAGGACGGGCGCGAGGTCTATGACACCGTCAATGTGACCTACCAGTACGCCGACGGCCGCATCATCAGCTACGAGTCCCTGATTTCGAACAAGTACAACGGAATGGAGGAGCAGATCCTCGGCCACAAGGGCACGGTCGACCTGTCGAAGGGCGTATACTACCTGGAGGAGGACAACCTCGTATCCGGAATGCGGCAGCTCCTGGACCAGGTCAAGACCGGCGTCTTCGCCGCGGTCCCGACCGCCGGCCCGAGCTGGCGCCCGGAACTCCGCTCGAAATACGTCCCCCATCCGGTCCTGAAGGGCGGCTTCTCCGTCTCGAACGGCGAGAGCACGGTGGGCTTCGAGGCGGACGGCTCAGACGTGATCCTGTCCGCGTTCTGCCAGTCCTGCATCACCGGCGAGAAGGCGAAGGACGTCGTCGAGGAGGCCTACTGCTCGACGGTGCTCTGCCTGCTGGGCAACCAGGCGATGGAGGAAGGTCGCACGCTGCCCTTCCCGGAGGAATACAAAATCCCTTATATGAATTTCTGAGGCTATGAAGGATATCGTGATTTCCGGTAAAGCGCTGAAGCGGGAGCTGTGGGTGCTCCTGGGGTGCCTGGTGGCCGCTTTCGGCGTGAATGTCTATGCCGTGCTGCACTATTCGCGCCCGGCGGTGGAACTGGTGAGCCAGGTGGGTTTTACGGTTTGTACGGCGCTGATCCTGTACCTCCTCTGCTGGTTGGTGCGAATCGTCGCGCTCCTTGTCAAATTGCTGATACAAAAATTGGTAAAAGATTAATTTTTACTATCTTTGCATCCCTTTGCGAAAACAATTAAAATTAATAATACAAAACAATGAAAGAATATTCAACCAAAGACATCCGCAACGTGGTTCTGATCGGCAGCACGAAGTCCGGCAAAACCACGCTTGCCGAGGCGATGCTTTACGAAGGCAAAGTCATCGACAGAAGGGGTACGGTAGAGGACAAGAACACCGTCTCCGACTACGAGGAAATCGAGAAAATCAACCAGCGTTCGGTCTATGCGACCCCGATGTACGCCGAGTACAACGGCTCGAAGATCAACTTCATCGACGCTCCGGGTGCCGACGACTTCTGCGGCGGCGCTTTCTCCGCGTTCAAGGTCTGCGAGAACGCGGTTCTCGTGGTCAACGCCCAGCAGGGTGTCGAGGTCGGTACCGAGATTTTCCACCGCTATGCGGAGCAGGCCGGCCTTCCGGTCATCCTCGCGGTGAACCAGCTCGACAGCGAGAAGGCCGACTGGGAGATGATGCGTGGCGCCCTGAAGGAAGCCTTCGGCGGCAAGCCGGTCTATACCCAGTTCCCCGTCAACCCGGGCACGAGCTTCGACGGTATCGTGGATGTTCTTTCGATGAAATACTACCACTTCAAGGATCAGAACGGCACCCGTGAGGAGCTTGACATCCCCGCGCAATACGCCGACGAGGCCGAGACAATGCACGCCGAGCTGGTCGAGAAGGCCGCCGAGTACGACGAGGCCCTGATGGAGAAGTACTTCGAGGAAGGCGACCTGAGCCAGGACGAGATCATGAAGGGTCTCTCCGAGGGTTACGCCGCCGGCGAGGCTTATCCGGTCTTCTGTGTCTGCGGCAAGAAGGACATCGGCGTGAAGCGCCTGATGGACTTCATCCGCACCGTGGGCGTGGCCCCGGCCGTCAAGGAGAGCGATCCGGCTTCCCTGTTCATCTACAAGACCGACGTCGAGCAGCACCTCGGTGAAGTTTCCTTCTTCAAGGTGATGAGCGGTGTCGTGAACCCCGGCGTCGACTTCGAGGAGTCCGTGACCGGCGGCAAGGAGCGTTTCTCCGCCCTGTACGCCGTCGCCGGCCTCAAGAAGGAGTCCGTCTCCGCGCTGCACGCGGGCGATATGGGCTGCGTCGTGAAGCTGAAGAACGGCAAGTGCAACACGACCCTCGCCATCCCCGGCTCCGGCCTTTCCTACGGCAAGATCAACTACCCCGCCTCCAAGTACCGCTGCGCCATCAAGGCGAAGGTCCAGCAGGACGAGCAGAAGCTTGGCGACGCGCTGAAGAAGATCTCCTTCCAGGATCCTACCGTCGTGGTCGAGTACTCCAAGGAACTCCGCCAGACCATCCTCAGCGGCAACGGTGAGCAGCATATCAACATCGTGAAGTGGCGCCTCAACAACGAGTTCAACATCGACGTCGAACTCTTCGCCCCGAAGGTGCCGTACCGCGAGACCATCACCAAGGTCGCGACCGCCCAGTACCGCCACAAGAAGCAGTCCGGCGGCGCCGGCCAGTTCGGCGAAGTCCACCTCCTCGTCTGCCCTGCCGAAGGCGAGCTGAACACCAAGTTCAAGATCGACGGCAAGGACACGCAGCTCAACATCAAGACCCAGGACATTACCGAGCTCGAATGGGGCGGCAAGCTGGAGTTCTACAACTGCGTCGTCGGTGGTGCGATCGACCTCGGCTTCATGCCGGCGATCCTCAAGGGTATCAAGGAGAGAATGGTCGAAGGCCCGCTTACCGGTTCCTACGCCCGTGACATCCGCGTCTTCGTCTACGACGGCAAGATGCACCCGGTGGATTCCAAGGAAATCGCGTTCATCATCGCCGGCCGCAACGCCTTCCGTGAGGCCTTCCGCAACGCGGGTCCGAAGATCCTCGAGCCTATCTACAACGTGGAAGTGCTGACCCCGGCCGAGTACCAGGGCGCCTGTATGAGCGACCTGCAGAACCGCCGCGGCATCCTCGGCGACCTCGGTACCGACAGAGGCTTCAGCGTGCTGCGCGCCCGCGTTCCGCTCGCCGAGCTCTACCGCTATTCGACGACCCTGAGTTCCATCACCTCCGGCTCCGCGACCTTCACGATGGAGTTCGCCGACTACCAGCCGGTTCCGGGTGATGTCCAGACGAAGCTCCTCGCCGAATACGCCGCCCAGGAGCAGGAAGAAGACTAGTCCTTACTCTATGTACAGAACCAATACTTGCGGCGAGCTCCGGCTCGCCGACAAGGGAAAGAAGGTGACCCTCGCCGGCTGGGTGCAGAAATCCAGGAAACTTGGCGGAATGACCTTTATCGATCTGCGTGACCGCTACGGCGTCACGCAGCTCGTTGTTGAGGCGGACGCTCCCGCGGCGCTCGTCGAGACCGCGACGTCCCTGGGCCGCGAATTCGTGATCCAGGTGACCGGCGAGGTCGTCGAGCGCGAGAGCAAGAACGCCAAGATGCCGACCGGCGAAATCGAGATCAGGCTTGCCGGGATTACGATCCTGAACAAGTCCGTGACCCCGCCCTTCACCATCGAGGAGGAGAGCGACGGCGGCGAGGACCTGCGCGCGAAATACCGCTACCTGGACCTCCGCCGTCCGCCCCTGCAGCGCGCCCTGGCCCTCCGCCACCGCCTCGCCCAGGAAATCCGGACCTACCTCGACGGCGAAGGTTTTATGGAGATCGAGACCCCGTACCTCATCAAGTCGACCCCGGAAGGGGCGCGCGACTTCGTCGTGCCGTCCCGGATGAATCCGGGCCAGTTCTACGCCCTCCCGCAGTCCCCGCAGACGTTCAAGCAGCTGCTGATGGTCGCCGGTTATGACCGGTACTTCCAGATTGTGCGCTGCTTCCGCGACGAGGACCTGCGCGCCGACCGCCAGCCGGAATTCACGCAGATCGACTGCGAGATGAGCTTCGTGGAGCAGGATGATGTCCTTGGCATGTTCGAGGGTATGATGCGTTCGATGTTCAAGAACGCGCTCGGCGTCGACATCCCGAATCCGCTGCCGCGGATGAGCTGGTACGACGCGATGGACAACTACGGTTCCGACAAGCCGGACGTGCGTTTCGGGATGACCATCCACGAAATCACCGCCCAGGCCCACGGCCACGGCTTCTCCGTCTTCGACAGCTGCCCGTACGTCGGCGCCATCGCCGTCCCGGGCGCCGCGGAGTATACGCGCAAGCAGCTCGACGAGCTGACCGAGTGGGTGAAACGCCCGCAGGTCGGTGCAAAGGGCCTGGTCTATGTCAAGGTCAATCCGGACGGGACCTACAAGTCCTCCGTCGACAAGTTCTTCGCCGAGGCAGACCTCGCCGCGATCGCCGCGGCCTGCGAAGCGGCCCCGGGCGACCTGCTGCTCGTCCTCTGCGGCGAGAAGCGCAAGACGCAGACGATGCTCGGCGTGCTCCGTATCTATATGGGCGGCCGGCTCGGCCTGCGTGACCCGAAGGTGTTCGCACCGCTCTGGATCGTGGATTTCCCGCTGCTCGAGTGGAGCGAGGAAGACCAGCGCTTCTATGCGATGCACCACCCGTTCACGGCCCCGAAGCCCGAGCACGAGGCGTGGTTCTATTCCGACAAGAAGGAAGACCTGGAGCGCGTCTGCGCGAACGCCTATGACTTCGTGCTGAACGGCACGGAGCTCGGCGGCGGCTCGATCCGTATCCACGATGCGGCGATGCAGAGCCGGATGTTCGAAGTCCTCGGCATCAGCAAGGAAGACGCGGAGTACAAGTTCGGCTTCATCATCAACGCCTTCAAGTTCGGCGCCCCGCCCCACGGCGGCCTCGCCTTCGGCTTCGACCGCGTCTGCGCCCTCTTCGGCGGCCAGGAAACGATTCGCGACTACATCGCCTTCCCGAAGAACAACATGGGCCGCGACGTGATGATCGACTCCCCGTCCTTCATCGACCAGTCCCAGCTCGACGAACTCCAGCTCGACATCCGCCAGCCGGAAGCCTAGCGGTTCCCGAACGCCATAAAATGCAGACCCCGTCCGTGTTTTTCGGACGGGGTTTGCATTTTACCCCCATTTTCGCGAATGCCGTCCGGGATTTCCGGACGGGATCAGCACCGGTCCTATTTGCCAAGGAGGATCGGACAGTATTTCCGGGCGAGCCAGACGAAGCCGGACAGGACGAAGATGGTCCCGAGCGCGACCCCCAGGGAAGTCCAGCCGTTGCCGCCGCGCAGCAGTTCGCGCACCGCGGCGTGCTGGAAGATCGCCTGATGGACGGCGAAGATCAGCAGCGTCCCTTCCGACACGAGGCGCACAAAGGCGTTCTTCATATCGAAGGCCTTGTAAATCAAGAGGAAAAGTCCGCCGGCAATCAACGATGCACCCAGGTAGAACAGCCACGGAATCTTTCCCGGCGCGCAGCGGAAGATGTTCACCGGCCCGTAAAACTTCGTCAGCCAAAGCCCCAGCGCCACCGCAGCGGCCGCAATCAGATACACCATCTCCGAAAACTCCTTCTTCCACCCGTCCGCGAACTTATGCAGCCCCAGCTGCCGCGTCACGGCGCCCAACGCGAAGAACGGGAAGCAGATGACTGCCGGCCAGACCTGGAACCAGTCATTCTGCGGCATCATCGTCCCCGTCGCGCGACCGATGTACACCAGCGCGATGCACACCACTGCCGCCCAAATGCTTCCCTTCCATCCAACCAGCGAATACACCATCCGGATCAGGAACAGGCTCAGCAGGAACCACAGCGGCCGGCAGGCCATCGACAGCTCCCACTGATTCCCCAGCAGCATCATCAGCGGATAATTCGGCTTCAGTTCCTTCGTAAAGTAACTGTACACCAGCAGCAGGAAATTGTAAATCACATACGGCATCAGCAGCGCCCGCGCCGAATGCTTCAGCTCCTCCCCGAAACTCCGCTTCTTCTGCAGAAACCCGGAAATCAGGAAGAAGAACGGCATATGGAAGCAGAAGAGATAGCTCCCGACGGGCGAACGCAGATGCCCGAACACCACGAAGAAAATGGCGAAAAACTTCGCCCAGTCTATCCAGTCCATCCGGCTCCCCGGATCAATCGTCCTCGCTTTCATCACCATAATAGAGCCCGGGAGGAAAAAAGTTTATATGTATGGCTGAAACCTGTGGCCGCCCGCGGCCTCATGAGCGGGAGGGGCCCACGCAGTGGGAGGGACGAGCTTTCGAAGAAAGCGAAGGGTTTCAGACAACATATAAACTTTTTTCCTACAACAACTTATATTATACTGTAAGATTATTTGTCAATGCTATGAAGTCTTCGACGGAGAGGCGTTCGGCGCGGAGGTCGAAGACGGGGGAGGAGGTATCGAAGCCGTCGGGGAGGAGGGGTTTTAGGGCGTTGCGGAGGGTCTTGCGCCGCTGGTTGAAGGCGGTTTTCACGACGGTCTTGAAGAGCTTCTCGTCGCAGCCGAGTTCCGTGCGCCCATTGCGCCGCAGGCGAATCACCGCGGACTTGACCTTCGGCGGCGGCGCGAACGCGCCAGGTCCCACCGTCAAGACCGGCTCAATGTCATACCACGCCTGCAGCAGCACCGACAGAATGCCATATACTTTTGATCCCGGCCCTTCCGCGATGCGGTCCGCCACCTCCTTCTGGATCATGCACACCACCTCCGGCACGCGGTCCTTGTCCTCCAGGATCTTGAAGAAGATCTGCGAAGAAATGTTGTACGGGAAATTGCCGATGATACGGTACGGCCCAGGGAAGAACCGGGTCATATTCAGCCGCAGGTAATCCCCTTCGACCAGCTTTCCCTGCATCCCCGCGAAATGCGTCAGCAGGTACTCCACCGACTCGGTATCGATCTCCACCATCCGCAGGTCGATGTCCTCCCGCTGCAGGAGGTACTGCGTCAGCACCCCCATTCCGGGGCCGATCTCCAGCACGTCCCGCACCGGCGAATCCGCCCCCAGCGCGGCGACGATCGACTTCGCCACCGCCTGGTCCACCAGGAAATGCTGCCCCAGCGCCTTCTTCGCCCTAACTTCCATTTTCCTCCTTTTTCCGGGATTCCAGGATCACCAGCGCCGCGCTGCCCAGCAGCAACAGAATCAACAGGATCGAACTGGCCCGCGACACGGCCGCACTGGCCGACACCGACTTCGGCTCGAAGCGCATCACCAGCTCGTGGGAACCCGCCGGCAGGTCCACCCCGCGCAGGATCCAATCCACGCTGTACACCTCCAGCTCGCTGCCATCCTCCAGCCGGGCCACCCAGCCATCCGGATAGTAAACCTCGCTGAACACCGCGGACCGCGGACGCGCGGTCCTGACACGGTAGCGCAGCTCATTCGGCGCATAGGAAACCAATTCTATCTCATCCCCTTCGGGATCCACCCGCTGCAGCGCCACATCGCCCAGCGCGGCGAACTCCTCCTGCGGGGAAGCATAACCCGGCCGCCCGGCGATGAACCAGGCATTCCCGAACGCCTGCGCATTCACCGCGGGGGAAATGTCCTCCCCGACGATGATGTAGCGGCAGTTCAGCGCCGAAAGCACCGGCATATCCGGCATCGCATCCTCGAAATCCCCGAGGGTCTGCGCCCCGTTCAGCGCCTTGTACAGCGCATTGATCTCCGGCGTCAGGTAAGTCTCGATCACATCCTGGTAGCGGCGCAGCTTCGCCGGCGAATAGCCGCCGATGTTCTTGTGCCAGTAGGACGGGTGCGAATCATTGAACACGTTGACCGTCAGGTCCAGCACCCGGTACGACGGGTCCGGATCCTCCAGGATCCACTCGTCGACCGGCCGCTGGTCGAACTGCGCGTCGAAATTGCGCGGCGAGACGAAATCATCCTTGCCGAGGTAGCGGTGTCCCGCCACGAACAGGTCCGCCAGAATCAGGACGCAGACGGCCAGCGCTGCCGTCCGGCGGCGCGCCAGGCCCGCCTCCGGCTGCGTCCGGAACGTCTCCTTCGCCCCCTTGGGCACCGTCGTGCCCCACAGGAGCAGCGCCGCGGCACCGAAAATCAGCAGCGCCGAGCGCAGCGCGTCGGCGCGCAGCAGCGC
>LUZF01000029.1 GCA_001602865.1 Bacteroidales bacterium Bact_14 | reverse complement strand
AACCGTTCGAGGAGTAACCACGCACGCGGATGTTCGTTCCTTCACCCGGAGCACCGGAGTAAGAAAGGATCTGGACACCGGCGGCCTTACCCATCAGGGCCTGGCCCAGGTTCTCCGTCACGCGGCTCTCGAGCTCTTCCGTCTTGATCGAGGAAACGGCACCGGTAACGTCGGACTTTCTCTGGACCGCGTAACCGATGACGACCGTCTCTTCCACCATTTCGGTGTCTTCGAGGAGGGTCACGTTGATGACAGTCCTGCCACCCACGGCGACAGTCTCAGTCTGGTAGCCCAGGCAAGAAACCTCGAGCGTCGCGTTCGCCGGCACATTCGGAAGCACGTACGAACCGTCGGCCTCGGTCACGGCGCCGTTCGTGGTGCCACGCACCATCACGGCTGCACCGATTACCGGAGCTCCGCCCTGATCAGTAACTTTACCTGTGATTCTTTGCTGCGCAAAAGCGTTCGGAAGCATTCCGACCATCAGCAACAGCAACGTAGCTAAGTAAAATTTTTTAATCATGGTTTTTGTTTTTAAAAAATTTGGTTAGTAATGCAGTTAAACATTGTTGTTATTTCAGGCACAAAAAAATGTTCGAGAGAGGGAAATTCTCTCACACGTGACCAAAAACGGTGACTCAGTGCTGTAGAACGACTAACCACACCCCGGCCCCGGGGAATCTTTGGGGAAATTCGCGCGAAAGTATGCGCGACAAAGGCAACATCACCTTCTCGCTGAAGAAGTACGGGAAGATTTCGACCGCTTATATGATCCGAATGAGGGTATCATATAAGGGCCGGCGGATTGACGTTGCAACGGGTTTTTCACTGCCGGATCCGGCACAGTGGGACGCCGCCAAAGGGCGGGTCATCGGCGGCGGGGAAATCAATGGGGAACTCGACACGATGCGACTGCGCGCGGAGGGAGTCCTGCGCCATTTCATCCGCCAGGGGCAGACGCCCACCCTCGACGAATTCCGGGAGCAGCTGCGCCGCCCGCGCGCGCAGGAAAACAACCTTTTCGACTGTCTTTCCCTGTTCATCGATGAAGCAGGGGCCAAGAGCAGCTGGTCCCCGGCCACCACCACCAAATTCCGCATCCTCGGAGACGACCTTGCCTCCTTCCGCCCGGACCTGCGCTTCACGGACCTGACGGAGGGCGGACTGATGGCGCTCGTCCGCTTCTGGCAGGAAGAGCGGGGCCTGGGCAATTCGACCGTGGCGGCGAAGGTCGCCCTGCTGCGCTGGTTCCTGAACTGGGCGACGGACAAGGGTTTCAACACCACCCGGGCTTTCCGGGATTTCCGGCCGACCATCAAGAAACCGCGAAAACGGGTGGTGTTTCTTACAAAGGAAGAGTTGGAGCGGTTGCAGACGCTGGTCCTGCCCCACCATTACCGCTACCTGGACAAGGTGCGGGACGTGTTCCTCTTCTGCTGCTTCTCCGGCCTGCGCCACTCGGACGCCGTCAACCTGCGGCGCAGCGACATCCTGGGCAACCGCCTGGAGATCACGACAGTCAAGACGGCGGACAGCCTTTCCATCGACCTGAACGGGGCGACGCGCAGCATCCTGGACAAATATGCGAAGCGGGACCTGCCCGGCGGGAAGGCGCTCCCTCCCCTGCTGAACCAGACGATGAACCGCGACCTCAAGACCCTCTGCCGCCTCGCCGGCATCAACGAGGAGGTCCGGATCACCCAGTACAGGGGAACCCAGCGCATCGACACGGTCAAGCCGAAATACGAATTAATCGGAACCCATACAGGGCGACGGACGTTCATCGTGAACGCCCTGTCGCTGGGCGTTCCCCCGAACATCGTGATGAAATGGACCGGACACTCCGACTACAAAGCCATGCGCCCGTACATTGACATCGCGGACGATGTCAAGGCACGGGAGATGACAAAAATGGATGCGTTGTTCCGGGAGATTACAGCCGGTGGGCCCCGTCGCTGATTACGACGTCGTAGACTTTCGGCTCGTGGCCGAACTTCTCCTTGAACTGCTTTTTCGCGTCGGCAATGAAGCTGTCGTACAGCTCCTCCCGGACCAGGTTGATCGTGCAGCCGCCGAAACCGCCGCCCATCACGCGGGAGCCGGTCACATCGTGCTTGCGCGCCAACTTGTTCAGGAAATCGAGCTCCTCGCAGCTGACCTCGTAGAGCTTGCTCATCCCGAAATGCGTCTGGTACATCATTTCGCCGACGGTCTCATAATCGCCGCGCTCCAGTGCGTCGCAGACGTCCAGCACGCGCTGCAACTCGCCGATGACATACTCCGCCCGCAGGAAATCCTCCGCCGGAATCTCATTCTTCACCTCTTCCAGCCAGAGACGGTGGGCGTCGCTCAGGAATTCGACTTCCGGGTGGCGCTTGCGGATCGCCGCCGCGGCGTTCTCGCAGGACGCGCGGCGCTTGTTGTAAGCCGAGGAGGCCAGCTCGTGCTTTACGCAGGAGTCCAGCAGGACCAGCTTGTAGCCGACCGGGTTGAAGGGATAGTACTTGTATTCCAGCGTCTTGCAGTTCAGGAGCATCAGGTTGTTCTTCTTGCCGTGGACGGAGGCGAACTGGTCCATAATGCCGCAGTTCACGCCGCAATAGTTGTGCTCCGTGCTCTGGCCGATGCGCGCCAGTTCGAAGCTCGCGATCTTGTTGTCGAAGAGCTCGTTGATGGCGAAGGCATAGGTGCTTTCCAGCGCCGCGGAAGAGGAAAGGCCGGCACCGAGGGGCACGTCGCCCGCAAGGACCGTGTCAAAACCTTCAACCTTGCCGCCCCGCTTCAGGGTCTCGCGGCAGACGCCGAAGATGTAGCGGGCCCAGAGGGCCGCCGGCTTGTCGGCTTCTTCCAGGCCGAACTCGCAGTAATCGTCGCAGTCAATCGAGAACGCGCGGACCTTGTTTGTCCCGTTCAGCTTGATTTCGGCCATCAGGCACTTGTCAATGGCCCCCGGGAAGACATAACCTCCGTTGTAGTCCGTATGTTCGCCAATCAGGTTGATGCGTCCGGATGATGCGTAAAAGACGCCCGCTGCGCCGAATTTTACCTGGAAGACTTCGGCAATCCTAGTTTTCATATCCATATTATGCGGTCAGATTTGATTTCACGTCCTCAAATATACGAAAAAAAAGGGCGACCCCTGCGGGCCGCCCTTATTTTCATCCCCTGATGTCACAGGGGTAAGCAGGTTTTAGTACCTGTCATTCTGGACCAGGTTGCCTTCGGAAGCGGTAACCGCGGTCTCCGGGAACGGAAGCAGGGTGTGGTGTGCATCCGGCTTCTCACCGTCGGAGAAGGTTTCGCGGGTGAACTTCCAGTTGCCGATCGTGGACTCGATGGTCATCGAAGGGATCGAATGACCGATGTCGTACTTGGTCAGCAGACGCTGGCGCTCGGAGACGAAGTCGCCCCAGCGGAGCAAGTCATACCAGCGCTCGGCGGTCTCGAAGTAGAACTCGTAGCGGCGCTCGGCCTTGATACCGTACTTCGCATCGTCCATCGACAGGCTCGGAGCAGGATCGATACCGGCACGGGCACGCACCAGGTTGAGGTACTGCAGACCGAGGGCCTTGTCGCCGGCACCGTTCGCAGCGCACTCGGCGTACATCAGGAGGATGTCAGCATAGCGCAGGATCGGAATGTTGGCCAGCGAGGAAGCGTGGGTCGCGGAAGTTCCGGGAACCTTGTCAGCCACATAGATGAGGCCCTTCACGCGGGCGTAACCAGCGGAGGAGAACCAGTTCAGGTTGATACCAGGCGTGTTCTTCGTGTAGTGGAAGTACAGGCCGTCGGTAGCAAACTCGTCGAAGGTCAGAACCGAGTTGATACGGCGATCGCTGGCGCCATCGTGCTCGATCATCTCGGCGGCGAAGCCGTCGGTCACGTTGATGAAGCCCCAGGAGGAAGCCCACAGCTCATCCGGATGCTTGATCAGCTCCGGACGGAGGCCGTTGTAACGATGGTAGTCGGTACGGATGGCCTGGCCGGCGGTGGTAGTATCGAAAGCGTCTTCATCGATCTCGAAGAGGTACTCATTGCAATAGTCGCCCTTCATACGAAGGATGTAGTCGAAGCTCGGAGCAAGCTCATAGAGGTTGGAGTCGATGACCTTCTTCAGGTTCGCGGAAGCTTCAGCGTACTTGCCCTGGTAGAGCTGCGCCTTGGCGAGGAAACCGATGCAGGCTTCCTTCGTCATACGGCCGCCGATGGCCTTCTGGCCACCCTTGCCGCTCTTCGAAGGAAGAACCGCGGCAGCCTCGGTGAAGTCCTTCTCGATGGCAGCCCAAGCCGTAGCGCGGTCGGTGTTGCCGCTGGTATACTCTTCCGGAAGGAGGACGTGGTCCACGAGCGGAGGAGTACCGTACATCATCACGAGGTTCATATAAGCCCAGGCACGGAGGGCCTTACCCTCGGCGACTGCGCGCTGCTTGTAACCCTCGGTAGCCTCGGCAAAGCCGTCAGTCACGATACAGCAACGGTAGATCATGTTGTAGAAGTTGTTCCAGATGCCGGAAACAGCCGAGTTATCCGCAGAGATCGCCAGGTTACCGATCTTGATGTGCGGCGGCTGGTCCGTGGAGTCGGAACCACCGGTCCAGTTCTCACCGGTAATCTCGTTTGTCACGAGGAACCAGGGGATGTTGTACACGTTACGGATACCATAATACATCGACGCGGTGAGCTTGTTCACCTCTACTTCGGTCGCGTTCGCGATATAGGTCTCCATGTCATCCACGCTCTTCTGCGGGATGTCAAGCACGCTTTGGTTGCAAGCCGTTAAGGTCAAGCCCAAAAGTGCGATGAAAACGTAGATATATCTTTTCATAATTCAATCGTTCTTTTAGATTAGAAGGACACGTTCACACCGAAGGTCGTGGTCTTCGCAACAGGGTAACCCATGTTGT
>LUZF01000028.1 GCA_001602865.1 Bacteroidales bacterium Bact_14 | reverse complement strand
TCATACCAGGACTCATACCTCTGGGCCTCGGTAAGGGCGAGGAAGTTGAGGGCGTGCTTGCCAAGGGTCTTCACATAGCTGAGCTGGAAGCTCGCCAGACCGTTGGTGTTGCGGGAAGTCGTAGCGGAAGCCTCACCACGGCTGGAACGGTAGCTCTTCGTGTCATAAGGACCATAGAAGCGGCCGAGTCTGTTGTCGTAGTTGAAGGAACCGAAGATGGAAGCGGTAAGACCGTCGACGATCTTCAGGGTCGCACGACCGGAAGCCACAACGCGGCTGGTCTCGTTGATGTCGGTACGGTCGAGATAGTCACCAGGGTGGGTAACAGTCTCAGCGTTCGGATCATAATCCCACCAACCGGTCTCAGGATTACGCTGATGAGGGAAGGTCGGGTTGTAGGTCGCGGCACCGGCGAAGATACCGGAGGAAACCTGGTTCGCGGTACGGAGCGCACCCATGAGGTTCATTTCGAGGGTCAGGCGACCGTCGAGAGCCTTCTGCTGGGCGGCGAGACGCATCGTGTAGTTGGTGTTGTCGGAGTTGCGGACAACGCCCTCACGCTGCTGGACACCGATGGAAGCGCGCATGTTGCCATTCGCGTTGCCCTGGGTGATGGAGAGGTTGTGGTTGTTCTGGATGACGTACTTGTTCTGGCTCCACTCGATCCAGTTGGTGTTGTCACCAAGGTCGAGACCCGCGCCACCGAAGTCGGACTTGTTGAGGGCCCTGTATTCGTCGGCGGAGAGAACCTCAAGGTTCTTGTAGGCAGTGGAGACACCGAACTGGCCGCGGTATTCAACCTCGGCGCGGCCTTCCTTACCCTTGTTGGTCGTAACCACGATCACACCGGCGGCGCCACGGGAACCGTACTGGGCGGTTTCGGAAGCGTCCTTCAGGACGGTGATCTCCTGGATTTCTTCCGCGGAGAGGGAGTAGAGCATCGCGATGTCACCGAAGATGCCGTCGATGATCACCAGCGGGGTGTTACCACCGGAGAGGGAGGATGTACCACGGATACGGATCGTCGGGGTATCGGTAACGTTACCACCGTTCTGGGTGATGACGAGTCCCGGAACCTTGCCGCGGATAGCATCGATAGGGGAAGAAACGTAACCCTGGTTGAGGTTTTCAGCGGTTACGCGCTCGACGGAACCGGTAACGGTACGCTTGTTACCTACCGCATAACCGACGACCACCGTCTCATCGAGGAATTCGGTATCCTCAACAAGGACGACGTCGATCGTGGTCCGGTTGCCGACCGCAATCTCCTGGGTCGTGTATCCGATGCAGGATACCTCGAGAACAGGATTGTTCTGGGAGTAATTGAGGGCATAGGTACCATCAATTCCGGTCGCAGCACCAATGGTGGTGCCTTTGATCATGACAGTCACACCCATGAGCGGCGAACCATCTTCGCCCCTCACGGTTCCGCTGACTCGCTTCTGCTGTGCATTCGCCGTAAACATGGCAAACAAAGCCACAACAGTAAGCAGAATCGCTTTCACTGAGATAGTTTTGAAATGCATAATTTAGTTAAGCTTGGTTAGTTTAAATAAAGTGTTGTCTATTTCAAATAACAATATGCAAAGGAAATGCACGGCGCGCTGCCGACATTTAACCTTTAAACCGTTTTACAAATGTAGAATTATAAATGGGATAATCGTTTGGAAAGTGGTTAAAAATGTAATAAAAAAGGAGATTTTTACCACTAAATAATGATTTGTTCAATTTTATAGGCCAATTCTTCGTAATTGAAACCGTCTATGGGGACAATGCTTGCAGAAACATCGCTGTAGAGCGGTGTACGGGCCTGCAAAAGGGTGTCAAAATCGTGATTTTTCAACATCGGACGGGTTTCGTCCCCTGCCAAATTGCGGCGCAGCTCCTCCGCCGAGGCCTTCAGCCAGATGCAGAAGGTCCGCTCGCGGACCAGTTTTGCGCACGCGGGCGTGGTCACCGTCCCGCCGCCGAGCGCCAGCACGAGCCTTCCGGGCGCGTCCGCATACTGCGCAATCACTTCCTCCAGGCATTCCTGCTCGATGCGCCGGAAGCCGGCCTCCCCTTCGGTGGCGAAGATGCCGGGGATGCTCCGGCCCTCCCGGTCGCAGATGCAGGTGTCGAGGTCGAGGAACGGCACGCCGAGCCGGCGGGCGAGGAGCGCCCCCACGGTGCTCTTCCCGCACCCCATGAAACCCGTGAGCGAAATGATCATATTATATAATAGGTATCCTAGAACAGTGTGAGCTCTTCGATCTCCGGCAGGCTGTCGAGGTTCTCCTCCGGCAGGTCCAGGGAGATGATGTCCTCCGCCTCGAGCGCCGCCTGCTCTTCCGTCTCATCCACCGGCGCCTCGGGCTCTTCCGGCTCTTCCGGCTCGGGCGGCTCCAGCGGTTCGATGAAGGCGACGGCCTTCACGTCCTTGTCGGAGCACTTCTTGCCCTTGGCGGCGAGACCCTTCTTCGCGATGAAGGCTTCGGCGTCGACGGCCTCAGGCTCGCGGTGGGCGTATTTGCCGCCGAAGGTCACGAGGAACTGCGGACGCGCGTCCTCGCTCAGGTCGACCAGGTAGGAGCCCTTCCCGTCGGAGATGAAGGAAAGGGGCGTGTTATCGCTGAGGGCGAAGGAGAAGCGCTTGACGTAGAAGGCTTTCGCGGCGCCGTCGTAGTAGAGGGCGGTGAAGGTCTTGCCGGCGTCGAACTTCTCGATGCGCAGCAGGTCGCCCTGGTAGCGGTTCGAGACGTCGAAGGAGGTCGTGTAGAAGGTGCCGTTGCGGAACACGGCGAGGATCTTGTCCTCCGTGTTGAAGGCGCCGAGGTACAGGCCGCGCTCCTCGTCGTTGAGCTTCTGGATGTCGGCGTCGTACCAGATGTCCTTGCCGGAGATGGTCGAGACGCCCTTGCTCTTCAGCAGGATGCGCTGGATCGGGTTCTTGGCCACGAGGTTGCCGCGCGAGGACTTGCCCTTGATCGCCAGGGTCGAGAAGTCGTACTCGGCGGACATCTTCTTCAGCTTGGTCCGCGGGCGGAAGTAGACGCGGACGGACTCGGCCTCGCCGTTGTGGTTTGCACTGAACCAGAGGATGGTCGAGCCGGCCTTGCCCTGGGTGATGTCGTATTCCTTGTCGCGGGTGATGGACGTGATGGCGAAGCGCTTCGCGTAGGAGAGCGCCGTGTTGCCGTCGCGGTAGATGACGTTGTAGATGGTCCGGGTGTCGTTGCGGTTGAAGATGCCGACGTAGATGAGGTTCTTGCCGAAGAAGGCCTTGTCGGAGACTTTCGTGATGCGGTATTTGCCGTCCTTGTTGATCGTGACGATCTCCGAGAGGTCGGAGCAGTCGCAGATGAACTGGACGTTCTCGTCGCGCTTCAGGCCGATGCCGACGAAGCCTTCCTCCATATTGGCGTAGAGCTTCGCGTTGTTGTTGACGACCTTGGTCACGGCGATGGTCTCGAAGCCGGTCAGTTCGGTCTGGCGCGGGAAGTCCTTGCCGTATTTCTTCTTCAGGTCCTTGAACCAGTCGATCGTGTAGCGGGTCAGGTGTTCCAGCTGGTCGCGGACGAGGCGCATCGCGTCCTCGATCGCGAGGATCTTCTCGTCGATGGCCTTCGCGTCGAACTTGGAGATCTTGCGGACGGGCTTCTCGACCAGTTTCAGGATGTCTTCGCGGGTGATTTCGCGGCGGAAGAGGTCCTGGTAGGTCTTCATCTGGGTGAAGATGTCGTCAACCTGGTCCTCCCAGGTCTTCTGGTCCTGCTCGAGGATCTTGTAGACGCGGTTCTCGAAGAAGATGCGCTCCAGGGAGTTGTAGTGCCACTCGTTCTCGAGCTCGTCGAGCCGCAGCCGGAGCTGCTGGCCGAGGATGTCGCGGGTGTGCCAGGTGTCGTATTCGAGGATCTCGTGGACGTCGAGGAACTGCGGCTTGTTGTCCTTGATGACGCAGGCGTTCGGGGCGATGTTGCACTCGCAGTCCGTGAAGGCGTAGAGGGCGTCGATGGTCTTGTCGGGGGAGACGTCGTTCGGGAGATGGATCACGATCTCGACCTTGGAGGTCGTCATATCGTCGATCTTCTTGATCTTGATCTTGCCCTTGTCCTTCGCCTTCATAATGGACTCGATCAGGACGTGGGTCGTCTTGCCGTAGGGGATTTCCGTGATGGAGATCGTGTTCTTGTCGATCTTCTCGATCCGGGCGCGGACCTTGACGGAGCCGCCCCGGCGGCCCTTCATATACTTCGAACAGTCGGCGAGGCCGCCGGTCGGGAAGTCCGGATAGAGCTCGTAGGGCTTGTTCTCGAGGATGGCGACGGAGGCGTCGATGAGTTCGTTGAAGTTGTGGGGGAGGATCTTGGAGGCCATACCGACGGCAATGCCTTCCGTGCCCTGCGCGAGCAGGAGCGGGAAGCGGACCGGGAGCTCGGTCGGCTCCTGGTTGCGGCCGTCGTAGGAGGTCATCCAGGGCGTCACCTTCGGGTCGAAGATGACTTCCTTCGCGAATTTCGAGAGACGGGCCTCGATGTATCGCGGGGCGGCGTTGCTGTCGCCCGTGAGGATGTTGCCCCAGTTACCCTGGCAGTCGATGGCGAAGCCCTTCTGGCCGAGCTGGACGAGGGCGCCGAGGATGGAGGCGTCGCCGTGGGGGTGGTACTGCATCGCCTGGCCGACGATGTTCGCGACCTTCGTGTAGTTGCCGTCGTCCATCCGGTACATCGCGTGGAGCACGCGCCGCTGCACCGGCTTCAGGCCGTCCACGATGTGGGGCACGGCCCGCTGCAGGATCACGTAGGAGGAATAATCCAGGAACCAGTCCTTGAACATGCCCGACAGTTTGAAATGGCGGCTGTCGCTGCCCAGCAGCCGGTCGAACCTGCCGCTGGATTCCCCTTCCGGAACGATTTCTTCCACGCCCTCTTCGATCTCGATGATGTCTTCTTCCTCTGCCATAAAACTACTATTCTTCGTATCCGAATCTTCTCAGTTCTTTCCGGGACTCCCGCCAGTCCGGGTCCACCTTCACGAAGAGCGACAGGTAGACCTTCTTCTGGAAGAAGTCTTCCATTTCCAGGCGGGCCTGGGTCCCGAGCCGCTTCAGCGCGGACCCGCCCTTGCCGATCAGGATCCCTTTCTGGGAATCCCGCATCACGTAAATCACGGCGGAAATCTCATACAGCTCCGCCCCTTCCTTGAAGGCTTCCACCACGACTTCGCAGCTGTAGGGAATCTCCTGGGTATAATTCTCGAGGATCTTTTCGCGGATGATCTCCGAGGCGAAGAACCGCAGGCTGCGGTCCGTGAATGCGTCCTTGTCATACCACGGCGGGCAGACCGGAAGCCGTTCGAGGATTGCCGCGAAGATGCTGTCCAGGTTGAAGCGTTCCTGCGCAGAGGCGGGAATCACGACGGCCTGGGGCAGCAGCTCCTTCCAGTACTCCATCAGGGCGACGACCTTCTCCTGGGTGCTGATGTCGATCTTGTTGACGATGACGATGACAGGGCAGGTCAGCTTCTGGAGCTTGGCGACATACTCGCCGTTCTTGTCCGGCTTCTCGACGGTATCGGTCACGTAGAGCACGATGTCGGCGTCGCCGATCGCCCCGTCCACGAAGTTCAGCATATTCTGCTGGAGCCGGTAGCTCGGCTTCAGGATGCCCGGGGTGTCGGAATAGACGATCTGGAAGTCCTCGCCGTTGACGATGCCCATGATGCGGTGGCGCGTGGTCTGGGCCTTGGACGTGACGATGGACAGCTTCTCGCCCACCAGCGCGTTCATCAGCGTGGACTTCCCGACGTTGGGGTTGCCGATGATATTGACGAATCCGGAACGGTGTGCCATCACATATACGCTCCCATCTTGAGGATATTGGCCTCTCCTTCGGTCAGGTACCGCCACTCGCCCTTCTTCAGGCCGCTCTTCGTCAGGCCGGCGAAGTAGACGCGGTCGAGGGCGCGGACGCTGTAGCCGAAGGATTCGAAGATGCGGCGGACGATCCGGTTCTTGCCGGAGTGGATCTCGATGCCGAGCTTGCGGTGGTCGTGCTCGTCGATGAATTCGAGCTCATCGGCGGCGACGGGACCGTCGGCCAGCTCGATGCCGGCGAGGATGCGGTCGCGCTCTTCGTCCTTCAGCGGACGGTCCAGGATCACCTGGTAGATCTTTTTCTTGTCATAGGACGGGTGGGTCAGCTTCTCGGCGATTTCCCCGTCGTTGGTGAACATCAGGACGCCGGTCGTGGCCTTGTCCAGGCGGCCGACCGGGAAGACGCGGGCGGTGCAGCCGCCCAGCAGGTCCATCACGGTCTTCTCGGCGTGGGGGTCGGAGGCCGTCGTGACATAGCCCTTCGGCTTGTTCATCACGATATAGACCTTCTCCTCGCCTTTCAGGCGCTCGCCGTTGAAGCGGACATCGTCCTTCAGGACGTTGACCTTGGTGCCGAGCTCGGTCACCACTTCGCCGTTGACGGTCACGACGCCGGCCTGGATCAGGGTGTCGGCCTCGCGGCGGGAGCATACGCCGGAGTTCGCGATGAACTTGTTGAGGCGGATCTCCTCCTTGAAGGGCGTCGCGGCGCTGTCGTAGTCGGAGTAGCGGGACGTATCCGGCTGCTCCCGGCGCGCGAGCATCTTGTTGATGTTCTCTTCGTCGGCCTCGTTGAAGCGGGGCTCGAAGTGCTTGTTGTAGGGTTTGTTGAAAGATTTGTTGCCGTAGGGTTTCTTGTAGGGCCGGTTGCCGTAAGGCTTGCGGTCGCCGTAGCTTTTGCGGTCGCCGTAGGCTTTGTGCTCGTAGTTCTTGCGCTCGCCGTTGTCGCTGCCGTAGAACTTGCGCTCTCCGCCGCCGTAGCTTTTGTGCTCACCGTAGCTCTTGTGTTCGCCATAGCTCTTGCGCTCGCCGTAGGGCTTGTGCTCGCCATAGGGTTTGCGGTCGCCGTAGCTCCGGCGCTCGCCGTTGCCATAGCTTCTGTGTTCTCCATAGCTCTTGTGTTCACCGGAGCTCCTGCGTTCACCGCTGTAGCTCTTGTGCTCTCCGGATTCCGTCCGCCCGAAAGATTTCCTGGGGCGGAGGACCCTTCCCTGCGAAGAGAACTTTTTCTCTCCGTCGTTGTTGTAGTTGTCCATTACTTTAATTTGAATATGTAGGTTATCGTTCCCTCCTGCAGTGCCGGAGCGTCCCCGCTCTGGTTGAAGTGGGATTCCATCGCGGCCTTCCGGGCGGCGGCCCAGAGGGTTGCGTCAGTTACTGTAGTACCCTGCGCGCCGGGTACGGCCCGCTGGACGTTGCCGTACGGGTCCACCCAGATGGAGACGACGACGATGCCGCTCAGCTGGACGTTGTAGGTCGGGCGGGGCAGGCTGCCCTTGACCGTACGGCCTTTGAGGTGGGCGTTCGGGGCGCCGTCGGTCTTGCCGGCGTCGGTGTTGCCTGTCGGCTGGCCGGCCTTGAAGCCTTCGCCGGCCTCGCTCGCGGAATGCGGCGCGGTCGTGGAAGTGTCCTTTTTGGCCATGCCGGGGAAAGCCGCGCGCGGGTCGAGTTTCGGCTCCTCGGGCTCCTTGGGCTGCGGAACCTCGACGTCGCCGTGCGGGTCAGGCGTGGTTGCGGGCGTCGTATTTGCGGTCCGGGACTCGTAGGGGGACTCGCTGCGCTGGACGATTTCCAGCGGTCGCGTGAGGTCCACTTCCTCGGAGCGCGGTTCGGTGCCGGTGTAATCCTGCCGGGTCTCGACGAGCTCTTCCTCCTCGGAGAAATCCATCAGGAAGGTCATTTCGGGCGGCGGCGGATCCAGGTATTTCAGGCCGCTGGTCGCGACGAGCACGAGACCGGCCGCGTGCAGGGCGGCGGTGAGGAAAATCCCCGTCCGCCTTGCCGCTTTCTCCTGTTTCTGCTGTTCGCGCAAATACTCTTTCATGGCCTGTCATTCGGCCTGGGTGGCCAGGATTACCTTGTAGTGGTTCCGTTTGGCGATGTTCATCATCGCGACGACCTCCCGGACCGGGACGGTCTCGTCGGAGTAGATGGAGAAGGTCGGGTCCTCTTCCAGCTGGAGGAGTTCCACGAGGTCGTCTTCCACCTGCTCGTAGCTCTCCGGCGTTTCGTTGCCGTTGATGTGGTAGGTATAGACATCATTTCCCCAGTCCTTGATGCTCACGCTGACGGTCGCCTTCGCGGAGACCTGGCCCGTGCTCTTCGGGAGCAGGAGCTTCAGGGCGTTGGGATTCACCAGCGTGGAGGTCACGAGGAAGAAGATGAGCAGCAGGAACACGATGTCCGTCATCGAGGACATCGAGATGTCGGCGCGCGCCTGGGTCGTTCTCTTGATGGCCATGGCTTACTCTTCCTGCGAGGCTATCTGATCCGGTTCGTGCAGCAGGTCCATAAAGTCGATCGTCGTGCGCTCCATCTGGAACACCACGTCGGAAATCCGGGAAGTCAGGTAGTTGTATCCGAAGTAGGCGATGATACCGACGATCAGGCCGCCGACGGTCGTGATCATGGCGGTGTAGATACCGTTCGAGAGGAGGGTGATGTCGATGTTGTTGCCGGCCTTGGACATGCTGAAGAAGGCCTGCACCATACCGATCACGGTCCCGAGGAAACCGATCATCGGGGCGCCGCCGGCGATCGTCGCCAGCAGGGGAAGTCCCTTCTCCAGGCGGGCGACCTCGACGTTGCCGGTATTCTCGACCGCGGTCTGGATGTCCTCCAGCGGGCGTCCGATGCGCTCGATGCCTTTCTGGACGAGGCGGGCGACGGGGGTGTCGAAGCGCTCGCAGAGGGTGATGGCGGACTTGACCTTTCCTTCGTGGATGTAATCGCGGATGTCTTTCATAAAGTTCTTGTCCACCTTGGTGGCCTTCCGGATCATCCACCATTTCTTGCCGAAGATGTAGATGGCACAGAAGGAGAGGAGGAGGAGCACGATCATCAGCCAGCCGCCCTTCGCGGCCATGCTGATCAGGGATTCGCTCATTTCCTGCTGCTGCGGAAGGGCTTCAATCCCGGTTTGGAGAAAGTTGACTAGCATATTTTCAGGTACCTTTAATAGAATTCGCTTTAATCAAACAAAGATAGCAATTTTTCCTCAATAATCGAGCCGCGACAGGAAAAGCGCGTGACCCGGGACGGATTCGCCCGCCTGGGAGCGGGAACCGCCCTCCACGAGGCGCGCGAATTCCTCCGGCGTCCGCCTGCCGCGTCCCACTTCCAGCAGGGTGCCGACGATGGCGCGGACCATGTTGCGTAAAAACCTGTCGGCGGAGATGGTGAATTTCCAGTACCCTTCAGGGTGGGCGGCGATGACGGGGGTGTAGGGCTCCCAGCGGGCCTGGGTGACGGTGCAGATGGAGGTTTTGTTGTCGCCGCCGGTCTTCTCGAAGCAGGAGAAGTCGTGGGTCCCGAGCAGGTGGGCGGCCGCCGCGTTCATGGCCTCGAAGTCCAGCGGGAAGGTGCAGCGGTAGGAGAATTTCTCCACGAAGGGGTCCTTCTTCCGGTTGAGGAAATAGGTATACTCCCGCCGGCGGGCGTCGAAGCGCGCGTGGAATCCGGGATCCGCGGGGCGGATCTCCGTGACCACGACGGAATGGGGCAGCAGCGCGTTGAGGCGGAAGGCCAGCTGTGCGGGGTCCGGCAGGGCGGGATCGCAGTCGAAGTGGGCGACGTAGCCGGCGGCGTTGACGCCGGTGTCGGTGCGTCCGGCCCCGGTCACGGGGGTCGGGACGCGGAGGAGCGTCGCCAGCGCTTCCTCCAGCACCTGCTGCACGGAACGTTCCCGCGGCTGGAACTGCCAGCCGCAGAAATCCGATCCGTCGTACGAAAGGACAATCTGATATCGCATACTTTTGCAAAAATACCAAAAAGGCATTTATTTTGCAGCCGTTTTCGGCTCGGAAAATAAACAAAACATCAATTATAAATGGAAAGTGCAAACATCAAGGAACTCAATGACCGCATCCAGCAGGAAAGCGCGTTCGTGGATCTCCTCACGCTCGAAATGGGCAAGGTCATCATCGGCCAGAAACAGCTCGTCGAGAACCTCCTGATCGGCCTCCTGGCCAACGGCCACATCCTCCTGGAAGGCGTCCCGGGCCTTGCGAAAACCCTCGCGATCAACACCCTCGCCCAGGCCGTCTCCGCCAAGTTCAGCCGCATCCAGTTTACCCCGGACCTGCTTCCCGCCGACCTGACCGGCACCCTGATCTATTCCCAGAAAAAAGAGACCTTCGAAGTCCACAAGGGCCCCATCTTCGCGAACTTCGTCCTCGCCGATGAAATCAACCGTTCCCCGGCGAAGGTGCAGTCCGCGCTGCTGGAAGCGATGCAGGAACGCCAGGTGACGCTCGGCGACGAGACCTTCCGCCTTCCGGAACCGTTCCTCGTGATGGCGACCCAGAACCCGATCGAGCAGGAGGGCACCTACCCGCTCCCGGAGGCCCAGGTCGACCGTTTCATGCTGAAGGTGGTCGTGGATTACCCGAAGAAGGAGGAAGAGCGCCTCATCGTCCGGATGAACAATTCCGGCACTTTCCCGAAGGCGAATCCGGTCGTGAGCCCGGAGGACATCGTCCGCGCCCGCGACGTCGTCCGCGACGTCTATATGGACGAGAAGATCGAGCGATACATCGTGGACATCGTCTATGCGACCCGTACGCCCGGGGATTATGACCTCGCCCCCCTGAAGAACCTGATCGGCTACGGCGCCTCGCCGCGTGCCAGCATCTCGCTGAGCCTCGCCGCGAAGGCCTACGCCTTCATCAAGCGCCGCGGCTATGTCATTCCGGAAGACGTGCGCGCCGTCTGCAACGAGGTGCTGCGCCACCGTATCGGCCTGACCTACGAAGCCGAGGCGGAGAACGTCAAGCCGGAGGACATCATCGCCCAGGTCATCAACGCGGTAATCGTTCCTTAATCGGAATAGCGGATTATGGCATCGGATTCGGCATCGGAACTCCTTCGCAAAGTCCGGAAAATCGAGATCCGGACGCGGGCCCTGTCGCACCAGATCTTCGCCGGGGAATACCACTCGGCGTTCAAGGGGCGCGGTATGGCCTTCAGCGAAGTCCGCGAATACCAGTACGGGGACGACGTCCGCAATATGGACTGGAACGTCACCGCGCGCCTGCGCGCCCCGTATGTGAAGGTGTTCGAGGAGGAACGCGAGCTGACCGTCGTGCTGCTGGTGGACGTGAGCCGTTCGGGCCTGTTCGGCACGGCTGAAAAGACGAAGCGCGAGCTGCTCGCCGAGATTGCGGCGGTCCTCGCCTTCTCCGCCAGTATCAACAACGATAAAGTCGGCGCGCTGTTCTTCAGCGACCGCGTCGAGAAGTTCATCCCGCCGGCCAAAGGCCGCACGAACCTGCTGCACATCATCCGGGAAATCATCGACCTGAAGCCCACTTCGGACGGCACGGACATCGGCGAAGCCCTGCGCTTCCTGTCCGGCGCCATCAAGAAGAAGTGTACCGCGTTCCTGCTCAGCGATATGCTCGACGTGGACGCGGAGGGGCAGCCCCGCTACGAGGACGCCCTGAAGGTGGCCGCCGGCCGCCACGACCTTTCCGTCGTGAAGGTCTATGACCCGCGGGAGCGGACCCTGCCCGACGTGGGCCTGGTCCATATCAAGGATTCCGAGAGCGGCGAAGCCGCGTGGGTGAATACGGGCAGCAAGGCTGTCCGGCAGGAATATGCCCGCTGGCAGGAGGAAGTCTCCGCGCGGGAGAAGGCGCTGCTCAACCGCTACCGGGTGGACAGCGTGAGTATTGCAACCAATGAGGATTATGTCAAGGGCCTGATGGGCCTGTTCAGCAGAAGATGAGAGGATTGTTGATAGGGATCATGCTGCTCGCCGGCGTCGTGCCGAAGGGCGAGGCTTTCCTGGAGCAGCTCCAGAAGCGGGATTCGGTGCTCATCGCCGACCAACTGCGCTATGGCTTCAAGCTGGAAGGCGTGGCGGCGGGGACGGAGCTCGCGCTCCCGGACTGGTCGCGCTTCACCGGGGATACCCTCGTGCTCGTGCAGAACTGGCAGCTGGATACGCTGAAAGGCGGGAAGAAGGCTTCCAAATATGATATCCGGGGGTATGTGACCCTCGCAGCGTTCGAGGAAGGGGAGTATGTGCTGCCGCCGGTGTCGGTGCGGGTGAAGGAGCCCGGCCGGGCGGAGGCGGATACGCTGGTCTTCGATCCGCAGGTCCTGCAGGTGAAGACGATGCCCGTCGATACGACGACGTTCGTCGTGCACGACATCAAGGGGCAGATACGTTACCCGTTGACATTCAAGGAGCTGATTCCGTGGATCGGCCTTCTCCTCGGGCTCGCGGGACTCGTGATGACCGCCGTGTATCTGGTGAAGCGGCGCCGGAGCGCACAGCTCGAGGCGGCGAGCAAGGACCCTGCGTACATCGTGGCCCTGCGGCAGCTGGAGCATTGGCGCAGCGAGAAATACTGGGCGCCGGAGAAGCAGAAGCAGTTCTACTCCGGCATCACGGATACGCTGCGCGCCTATATGGCGGACCGCTTCGGCATCGACGCGCAGGAGATGACGACCGCGGAGATTTTCGCGGCGCTGAAGGACAGCCCCGAGCTGACGCCGGAACTGTACGGCAACGCGAAGGAACTGTTCGAGACGGCGGATTTCGTGAAGTTCGCGAAGCACGTCGCCCCGGATGAATACAACCGAAAGGCCATTCCGGAGGCGGTAGGTTTTGTAATGGGTACTTACAAAGAGGACCCGCAGGAAGAGAACAAGGAGGCGCAATAAATGTTTTTTGAGAACCCGAAACTGTTGTGGCTGCTCGTGCTGCCGGCGCTGCTCCTGGTCCACTACCTGTACCTGGAGCTGACCGGGCGCAGGCCGCACCTGCGGGTTTCCTCCGCGCAGCCCTGGAAGCGGAAGGGGCTCAGCCCGCTCGCGGTGCTGCGCCACGTGCCTTTCGCGCTGCGCCTCGCCGCCCTTACCCTGATCATCATCTGCCTGGCGCGCCCGCGCTCCTCGGAAGACTTCGAGCGCGTGGACACCGAAGGCATCGACATCGTGCTCGCGATGGACGTGTCGACCAGTATGCTGGCCCGGGACTTCACTCCGGACCGCATCAGCGCCGCGAAAGACATCGCGATCGAGTTCATCGCCGAGCGTCCGACGGACCGCATCGGCATCGTCGTCTTCGCGGGGGAGAGCTACACGCAGTGCCCGCTGACGACGGACCGCGCGACGCTGATCAACCTGATCAAGGAAATCCAGACCGGCCTCATCGAGGACGGCACGGCGATCGGCAACGGCCTCGCGACTGCCGTCGCCCGGATGGCGGATTCGGACGCGAAGAGCCGGGTCATCATCCTGCTGACGGACGGCGTGAACAACAGCGGCGAGATTGCGCCGCAGACCGCCGCCGAGATTGCGAATACGTATGGAATCCGCGTGTATACCATCGGCATCGGCGCCAACGGAACGGCGCCGTATCCGGTGATGACGCCGTGGGGCGTCGATGTCCAGAACGTCCGCGTCGAGATCGACGAGGACCTGCTGAAGGGCATCGCCGAGACCAGCGGCGGCCGCTATTTCCGCGCGACCGACAACACGAAACTCGCGGAAATCTACAGTGAAATCAACAAGATGGAGAAGTCCCGCACGGTCGTGGACAGCTTCCCGATCTACCAGGAGCTGTACACGAAATACGCCGTCGCCGCGCTTATCTGTCTGCTGTTGGAAGTTTTGATCCGTCTGTTGCTGAGGAGGTTGCCGTGATTATCTTTGCCCAATACCGTTTCCTCTGGCTGCTGTTGCTGGTCCCGCTGTTCCTTGTCGGATACGGCGTGGTGCGGCGGCTGCGGCTCGCGCGCCTGAAGCGTTTCGGCGACCGGGAGCTCGTGGAGGCGCTGATGCCTTCGTACTCCGGTGCCAAGGGATGGGTGCGGATGGTGTTGTTCTCGCTGGCGTTCTTCTTCTTCGTGATCGGCCTGGCGCGCCCGCGCCTCGGGGCGAAGCTGAGCGAGCGGGAAACCCACGGCGCCGAGATCGTGATCGCGCTGGATGTTTCGAATTCGATGCTCTCGCAGGACCTGTCGCCGAACCGGCTGGACCGGGCGAAACTGGCCATCTCACGCCTCGTGGACCGGCTCCAGGACGACCGCATCGGCCTGGTCGTGTTCGCGGGCAACGCCTTCGTGCAGCTGCCGGTCACGGCGGATTACGTCTCCGCGAAGATGTTCCTGAATTCGGTGGACACCGGTTCCGTGCCGATCCAGGGCACGGCCATCGGCGAGGCGGTCTATACCGCGATCCGCAGTTTCAGCGCCCAGAGCGAGAAGAGCCGCGCGATCATCGTGATCACGGACGGCGAGAACCACGAGGATGATCCGGTCGCGGCCGCGAAGGAAGCGGCGGATATGGGCATCCGGGTCTACACCATCGGCGTCGGCTCGACCCAGGGCCAGCCGATTCCCAAGGACGGCGAGCTGATGAAGGACAAGGACGGGAACATCGTCGTGACGCGCCTCGACGAGGACGTGCTGCGCGAGATGGCCCGCGTCGGCGGGGGCGCGTATGTCCACGCCGGCAACGAGGAATTCGGCCTGAACCCGATCGTGGACGACATCCGCCGGATGGAGGACGAGCGCTTCAACTCCGTCGTGTTCGAGGAATACGACGAACAGTATATGTATTTCTTCGCCATCGCGCTGACGCTCTTCGTGCTGGAGTTGCTGATCGGCGAGAAGAAGGCCAAAAGGAGGTTGTTCGAATGAGAAGGTATGTACTAGGACTGGCGCTGCTGCTTTGTGTGCTGCCGCTGGGGGCCCAGACGGACCGCCGGGAGGTGCGCAGGGGCAACCGTGAATTCCGCAAGGGCGCGTTCCGGGAGGCGGAAATCGACTACCGGAAGGCCCTGGTCAAGGATTCCCTGTCGCTGGCAGGGGAGTATAACCTCGCTTCGACGCTCTACCGCGAGCAGGATTACGAGAACGCCGGCAAGGCGCTCGAGACCGTCAAGGACATCGCTCCGGCGACGGAGTACGCCGCGGACTACCATTACAATGCGGGCGACGTCGCGCTCGCGAAAAAGGATTACGCCGCGGCGGTGGACGCCTTCAAGGCCTCCCTGCTCCTGAACCCCGGCGACCTGGACGCCAAGGAGAACTACATCTACGCGAAGAAGATGCTGGAGAACCAGCAGAACGGCGGTGGCGGCGGCTCCGACAACCAGGACGATCAGGACCGGAACCAGGACGATCAGAACCAGGACCAGGACCAGCAGAATCAGGACCAGGACCAGGATCAGCAGGACCAGAATCAGAATCAGCAGAACCAGGACCAGAACCAGGACCAGCAGAACCAGCAGCAGCCGCAACCGCAGCCGAACATCTCCCAGCAGCAGGCCCAGCAGATGCTCCGCGCCATCCAGGCCCGCGAGAAGGAGACCCAGGACAAGGTGAACCGCGAGAAGGCGGCCGCCCTCCAGTCCCGCCAGAAAGAGAAAAATTGGTAAGATGAAACGAATCGCAGCGATATTGATCGGATTGCTGGCCGTCCAGGCCCTTTCGGCGCAGACAACCATCCGGGTGCAGGCGCCGAACGTGGTGGCGGCCGACGAGCAGTTCAACGTGACCTTCATCATCGAAGGCGAAAACGACCCCTCCTCCTTCCAGTGGGAGGCCGGCGACGACTTCCAGCTGGTCTGGGGGCCGCAGCGGGGCAGGTCGACCAGCACCAGCATCGTGAACGGCAAGCGCACGCATTCCTCCCAGACGACCTACACCTACGTCCTGATGCCGCGCAAGACCGGCACCTTCGAGATCCCCCAGGCCACGGCCGTGGTCAAGGGCAACACCCTGACCTCCGGGAAAGCGAGCGTCGAGGTCGTCAGCGGGGGCACATCCTCCCAGCGAGGCAATGCAGCCTCCTCCGGCGGCAACAGCGGCAACATCGCCGCGACTGGCGACATCCCCGACGGGGACCTTTTCCTCCGCCTCACCCTCAGCCGCACCAGCGTCGTGGTCGGCGAGCCCATCACCGCGACCCTGAAACTCTACCAGCGCGTCAACATCGCCGGCCTCGAGGATGCCAAGTTCCCTTCATTCAACGGCTTCTGGAGCCAGGAGACCGCCGCGCCCTCGAGCATCGAGTTCAAGCGCGAGAGCTACAACGACATGATCTACAACGCCGCGCTCCTGCGCAGCTGGACGCTGATCCCGCAGCAGGCGGGGACGCTGAAGATCGATCCCGCGGAGCTGGTGTGCCTCGTGAATATCCGGAACACCTCGACTACGGGAAGCATTTTCGACAGTTTCTTCGACGACTACCGCACGGTGCGCAAGCGCGTCTATTCCTCGGCATACGAGGTGCGCGTATCGCCGCTGCCGGCGGGCGCGCCTGCCTCCTTCCACGGAGGCGTGGGTACCTTCACGATGGATGTGGCGCTGAGCCGGGATTCGCTGAAAGCCCACGACGCCGCCTCACTGAAGGTGACGGTGTCCGGCAAGGGCAACGTGGCCCTGCTGGAGGCCCCGGTCATCCAGTTCCCGCCGGATTTCGAAGTCTACGATATGAAGACCACGGAGTCGGCCGGGTCCAAGAGTTTCGAATTCCCGTTCATTCCGCGCAGCCACGGCGAGTTTGCGTTGGACCCCGTGGAATACAGTTATTATGACATCCAGAACCGCCGGTACGTGACCCTGCGGTCCGATCCGATGACGCTCCGTGTGGCCCCGGGCACCGGCGGCGAGGCCGCCGCGGGCGGGACCCTGATCCAGGGTTCGAACCGCAAGGACGTGAAGGACCTGGGCAGCGACATCCGTTTCATCAAGACCGGGAAATCCGCCTGGTCCGAGGCCGGGTCGTTCTTCGTCGGCTCGGCGGGCTTCTGGGGAGCGCTCGCCGCGCTGGTCGCGGCGGCCGCGGCCGCGTGGGC
>LUZF01000027.1 GCA_001602865.1 Bacteroidales bacterium Bact_14 | reverse complement strand
GGCGTCAGCCCCGCGAGCACCTCCAGGTTGCGGGAAGCGTCCCCGCAGACGGCGCCCAGCGCCGCCGCGACCGGCAGCCCGACCATCCCCGTCCCGGGAATGCCGACACCCATCCCGTTCTTCAGGATGTTTCCGCTGACGGCGACGTCGATGCGGAAATCTGCTCCCAGCCGCCAGCCGGCCGCATCCGGGCAGGGGCAATTCTCCAGAATAATCTCCACCGCCTTCGACACCGCCAGGGCCACGGCAATCGGCTCCGTACATCCCAGCGCCGGCTTTACCTCCCGGTGCAGCAGTGCGATAAATTCATCATTCCGGTCTTTCATGGGTCTGTTTTTTCAAAGTTATTACTAAATTTCAAACTGTTAATCTTTCTTGGGTAGTTATGTATAAAACGAAGACTCTTTTTTCAGCCTTTCTGGCCTTCCTGCTGTCCTGGAATCTGTTTTCGGCGCCCGCCGATGAACCCATCCGCCAGATGGACCCGCCTTTCTGGTGGGTCGGTATGGAGAACCCTACGCTCCAGGTGCTGGTTTACGGACCGGACATCGCGTCCCGGGAGGTCAGCGTCTCCTACCCCGGAGTCACGCTCCGGGAGACGGTCCGGACAGAAAATCCGAACTACCTGTTCCTGTATCTGGATATTACTCCCGCCGCCAAGCCCGGGACGCTTCGTTTCGTCTTCCGGAGCCGGGATGGCAAGTCTTTCCGGCAGTCTTTCGAGCTGCGTGAACGCAGCCGGAAAGCCGGCGCACAGGGATTCACCCCTGCAGATGTCCTTTATCTGATCACCCCGGACCGTTTCGCGGACGGGGATCCGTCCAACAACACGCTGGAAGGAGCCCGGGTGGACCGCAGCCGCTCCGGCGGCCGGCACGGCGGAGACATCAAGGGTGTCCTGGACCACCTCGACTATATCGAGGAACTCGGCATGACGACCCTCTGGCTCAATCCCGTCCAGAAGAACGGCCCCAATACGTACCATGGCTACTCGATCACCGATTATTACGACATTGATCCGCGTTATGGCACGATGGAAGAATATGTGGATTTCGTGGACCGGGTGCATGTGCGCGGGATGAAAGTCGTCATGGACATGATCCTGAACCACTGTGGCGGCAGCCACTGGTGGATGTCCGACCTTCCGACGGGCGACTGGCTGAATTTCGACAACAGCTTTGTCCCGACCAGCCACAACAAATGGACGATGGTGGATCCGCATGCGGCTCCTTCTGAGCGCAGGCTCTTCAATGACGGCTGGTTCAACCGCGGCATGCCGGACCTGAACCAGCGCAACCCGCTGGTGGCCGACTACCTGATCCAGAACACGCTTTGGTGGATAGAATATGCGCGGATCGACGGTATCCGGCAGGATACATATTCCTATATGGATCCGGACTTTGCGGCCCGCTGGTGCAGGGAGGTCATGGCGGAATATCCGGAATTCAACATCGCCGGGGAGACCTGGTATCCGGACGGCAGCGCTTTCCCGGCCTGGTGGCAGGCGGGATCCCCGTTGAACCGGGCGTACGACTCCTGCCTCAAGACAGTGATGGATTTCAACCTCGCTTTCCTGGCCCCGGATGCCTTTACGCAGCCGAACGAACCCTCGGACTTCAACCCCGCCGGACTCTTCCGCATCTATGTTTCGATGGCGAATGACGTCGTCTATGCCGATCTGGACAACATCCTTGTTTTCCTGGACAACCACGACCTCGGCCGCTTCTCCCGCAAGGAAGACGTGGGCCTGGACCGATACAAGCAGGGCATCGCCTTCCTTCTGACTACCCGGGGCATTCCGCAGATCTATTATGGCACGGAACTGCTTTTCAAGGCGACCAAGGAGCAGGGGGACGGTGTAATCCGCACCGACATGCCGGGCGGATTCCCCGGGGACGACCGGAGTGTGTTCACACGCGAAGGACGGACCGAAGAGGAGAATGAAGCCTGGGATTATATGCGGAAACTGCTGCAGTGGCGCAAGAGCTCGGAAGCCGTAACCGGCGGCAGGATGATCCAGTATGCGCCGCTTCACGAGTATGGCGACTGCTATGTCTATGCCCGTATCCGGGGAGACAAGACGGTCCTCGTCATCCTGAACGGTGCAGACAAGGACGCGGAGCTGGACATGTCCCGCTACAGTGATGTGACGGCAGGTTTCCGCGCGGGACGGGATGTCACCACCGACGCGGTCCTGGACCTCGCCGGCAAGCTCCATGTCCCTGCCCGGGGTACGTATGTCCTTGATTTGTTCTGACGGGTTTTTACCTGGCAGCGGCGGCTTCGACGTAAGCCTGCATGATCTTGGAGGGACGGTTGTCCACGTTGAAAGCGCCCAGGGAGTAGCCGCCGCGCGGGGAGGACTCCGGCGCCCAATAGAAGACGCCGTGGCAGTGGCCCTGCGTCCGGTCGCGGGATTCGCGGATGGAGGTTGCGAACTGCCGGTAACTCTCTTCCGTGACGGCCTCATCCGTCGGGCTCACTTCGAATCCGGTTTCGACGATCATCGATTCCTTGCCGAAACGCTCATAGACGTGGAGGATGTTCCGGATGCAGTCGGCGATGACGCCGTCGGCGTCGTCGCGGCCGCCCTCCTTCGCCGCCCAGTAGGGATACAGCGACATACCGACCATATCATACTGCGCGCCGTACTGCTCCAGCAGCCCGAGGTTCCAGTCGTACATCGCCTGGTCGTAGCCGTTGTCCAGATGGACGATCGTGATGACGTCCGGGAAGACGCTCTTCGCGGCCCGGTGGCCCGCGTCGATGAAGCCGGCGTACTGCGCCGGGTCCAACTTGCTATGGCCCATATGCTCCGCAACGCGGACGTTGTTCGGGTCCTGCGTCTCGCCGGGCGCGAGCCGGGCGGCGTTCCAGAGCAGCCCGTTGCGCGTCTCGTTTCCGATCTGCACCCATTTCGGCTCGACGCCGTTGTCCTTCAGGTACTGCAGGACCTCGACCGTATGGTTGTACAGGTCCTGTTTCATCGTCTCATAGTCGTGCCCCATCCATCCCGCCGGAATCGGCTGGTGTTTCGGGTCCGCCCAGGTATCCGAATAATGGAAATCCACCATAATGGCCATCCCCAGGTCCTTCGCCCGCAGGCAGTTCTGCAGCAGGTCCTCCTTGTCGCACATACCGGCGTGGGAGGGGTTGGGTTCCTCCGGCGCTCCCGGCCGTGTCCAGCGGCGCGGGTTCACCCAGACGCGGTAGCGCACCGCGTTCAGCCCCAGCTCCCGCAGGAGCGTGGTCAGCTCATACTCCCTTTCGCCGGTGAAGCTCTTGAAGGTCTCGCCGCGGGCGGTGCGGCCGTTCGCGGAGCTGATATCGGCGCCGAGCCAGTAGGCCGGCTCCGCCAGGTCCGGGGCGACGTCCTCCGCCTGCACTTTCCCGCCCGCGAAATACGGCCAGTCTTCGGCATCCCAGAAGAGGCGCTGGAGGAAGGTGAAGCGCGAGCGGCTGCCGGAGGCGCGGTTGTGGCAATGGAAGAACATATAGTCCTGGCCGCGGCGGTCGGTGAAGATTTCGCCGTTGTGGCCGGGGCCGTAGAATGTGTCTTCCGGGTCGCTGGAGAGCAGCAGCGTCGCTTCTCCCTCCGTCAGGGGATGTCCCTCGCGGTCGAGGAACTCCCCGTCCAGCGTCCGGCTGCGGCCGACGCGGATCTTGTAGCTGCCGTCGCCGTAGTTGCCGCCGCTCACGAAAAGGTACCACCAGAGGCCGTGGCGGTGGAGGTAGGCTCCTTCGAACACCTTGGTCCTGGAAGGATTGTCGTCGATTTTCAGCCCTGCGGTATGCTCATACACGGCCCCTTCCGCGAGCGCCGTCCCCTCCGGGTTCAGTTTCACGCGATGCTGGCTTCCGACGCTGCCGAAGAAGAGCCAGACCTGTCCGGAGTCCGGGTCCCGGACCACTTCCGGATCGATCGTGTCCTTGATTCCGGTATCTGTGCTGTGGGTAATCTTCCCGATGAACTCGAACGGCCCGTCCGGCTTGTCCGCGCTGAATGCGAAGATGCCACAGTCCTTGTCGGAGTTGTAACAGGTCAGATAGAGCATCCAGCGCCCGGCGAGGAAGACGACGTCCGGCGCCCAGAAATTGCGCCCGGCCTCGCGCGCCTTCGCCCGCGCCGCTTCGCTCAGCGGCGCCTTCCCGCTGTCCGTCCAGTGGACGAGGTCCGTGCTTGTCAAGATGGTCCGCATCCCCGTCGCAACGGTGTAGTAGACCCCTTCCGCTTCCCAGATCGTCGGATCCGGCCAGTCCCGGTCAATCACCGGATTGGCATACTTCTCCTGCGCCGCGACGCCCAGCCCCGCGACTGCCAGCAAAAGGACTAACGCCAGTTTTCTCATAGTATAACCCTTTTTCGAAAGATAGTCATTTTATAGTGAATACAGCGCCGCACGGACGTGGTTCAGACGCGTAGGTGCAAGGGCGCGGAGGATGAGCGAGGGCTCCGTCTGGTATAGGCGGAGGCCGAAGCGTTCCGGGCGCTCCGAGCCCTCGAGCGTGTAGCTTCGGCCGCAGAGGTTGATTTCCAGGGATCCCTCGAATTCGAGTTCGAGGGTCATGGCAGCATATTCAGGAATAGTCTCAGGCCACCATTCAAGGACGGCGCCTTCCTCCTGCGAAACACCCCGCTTCCGCAGCGTGCTGAGGGGCTTGCGGCCCGCATTCTGGTGCCAATAAAAATCTGAAAGTTCAATCGTTACGCCGTCGGTCAGCGCCCGCTGCTCATGCGGCGTCGGAAAAATCGAAGCCTGGACCTCGTAGCCGGCGTCCTTGACGGCGCGAATATACGCAGCGTCGAGCATTTCGTATTTCATGGTACTCATGCCTGCGGGGCCGCCGAGCGATGCAAGACGCCCAAGGGTTGTCTCCGCGTCATCCCAACCCGGATCCAGCAGGATCAGGCAGCCGGAAGAGTAATCTCGCGCGCGGGCGAGGGCCGCCTGGTTAGCGTCGAAAGCGATGAACCCGTCCCCGAGCATCTCGTGCGCCAGCTTATAGGATTCCACGACTGCGCTGTGGAGCATCGGAACAATCCCATACTCCTTGCAGGCGAGGAGTTCCTCTTCGAGGGTTGGAATGGGCGTTCGCAGCGCCGGGTCCGTGGATGCGAGGACATAATGCTTCCGAAGCTCCTCGAATGTGAGTTCCGAGACCCGGACCGGCTCCGCAATCCGCGAATAATCCGCGGCATTGCGCATCGTCCGGTTGATGGTCGCATCGTGCATCAGGACCATCACGCTGTCCCGCGTGTACTTCACGTCGCACTCGATCGCCGGATAGCCGTACTGCGCGGCCATCCTCACCCCCGCAGGGCAGTTCTCATTGATATAGAACTCCTCCCCGGCCTTCAGCCAGCATCCCCGGTGCGCCACCGCCATCGGCAATGCCTCCTCCGCTCCCTGCCCGCACCCCGCAAGGAGAGGCAAGAAGCAGAGGAGAATCAGGAACCGTTTCATTTAGTCGCTGACGGGGCGGATGGTGAAGCCGACGAAGCGCTGGATGTCGTATTCCTTGACCTCGCCGTTGTGGAGGCTGAGGGAGATGGCGTTGGACTTGCTCGCTTCCACGTTGGAGGACCAGTAGAGGCCGTAGTCCTTGTGGAGGTGGTTGTCCTCGTAACGCATGCCGCAGAGCGGGAGGAAGATGGAGTTGCCGTTCGTGGCCGTGACGGTGTAGCCTTCCACGTCGCCGTGTTTCTCGAAGGTCCAGGTGCACTTTTCGCGGAGGTCCTTGAACTCCTCGGCGGTCGGCATACGGTATTTGCCGCCCAGCTTCGCCGCAGCGGCGTCGTCGGAAGCCGCGAGCTTCGTCAAGCCGTCCGTCGCGTTGTACTTGGTCATCTTCTCGAAGGTGGCGTCGCTCCACTTGTAGTTGTCGGCCTGGTACTTTTCCTTGGTCTGGACCTCGCCCCAGGCGTAGAAGTCGCCGAATTCCTCCGGCTTCTTCGCGCCGAGGTTCCAGGCACGCCACTTCACGCTGAGTCCCAGGTCCACGAGCTCCGCGACGGCGGGCTCCGGCGTAGCCGCTTTTCCGGTCGTGAAGGAAACCACGTTGCCGGAGGCGTCCTTGCCGCCTACGCTGGCTTCCAGGACATAGTAATAGGTCGTTTCCGGCTGGAGGCCGGACATCGTCGCCGAGATGTTGAAGGTCGTCTCGGTGTAGACGTTGGACGAAACGGACTGCGTCGAGATTTTCTGGCCGGTCGAAGTCAGGTTGGCCTTGTCGGTGCCGAAATAGAACCAGGCGGAGCCGTTGACGGCATTGTCGGTCTTGAGGGCCACTTTGCCCTTGAGGACCGCGCTGTTTTCCGTAACGTCGGCGGCGGCTTCCGTGGTGCATTTAAGTTCCAGGGTGCCTTGCTTCCCGCCGCCTCCGCCTCCGGGATTGTCCACGCCGCCGCAGGAAGTCAGCAGCGACAGGGATGCGATAAAAAACAGGATCCTTTTCATAGACTAACACTTTTTGTTCTTCATTTCCTGGAACTTGGCGTTCGCCTTCTCGGAAAGGTCGTCCATCGCGTCGACAGCCTTGTCGGCCGCCTTCTTCGCGTCGGCGTAGAGGTCTTTCGCCTTGTCCGAAGCCTTGTCGGCGAATTCGCCGGCCTTTACTTTCGCCTCGGCGTAGAGCGCCTCGGCCTTGTCCGCCGCCTTGCCGGCGAGCACTTTTGCGTCATCGGCGAGCTTTTCCGCCGCCGCCTCAAGCTTGTCAGAGGCCTCGTTGGCCATATAGGTGATCTTTTCGTTCAGGCTGACCTTGCCGTCACCGTTCAGATCGCGCGGATCTTTTGCATTCTCTTCGTTCATGGTTCAAGTATTAAAGAGGTAAACAATTCTGGGATTCGATTTTCGAAGTTAAGCATTTTTAACGATAATAAAAATGTTAATGACCTCGACCACGAGAAACATTTTTGTTACCATTCTTGTTGAAAACTATTATCCAAATTTTTTTATTATCTTTATAAGTTCAATGATTCAATAACGAGCATAACAAAATGAGCAAACTGAAAGTAGCGATTATCGGTTACGGCAACATCGGCAAGTACTCCCTCGAAGCGGTGGAAGCCGCGCCGGACATGGAATGCGTCGGCGTCGTGCGCCGCAACGGCTCCGCGGAAGGCTTCCCGGAACTCGCGTCCTACAAGGTCGTGAGCGACATCCGCGACCTCGGTCCGGTCGACGTCGCGATCCTCGCGACCCCGTCCCGCAAGGTCCGCGAAAATGCGGAAAAATACCTGTCCCTCGGCATCAATACCGTGGACAGCTTTGATATCCACACGGAGATCTGCAACCTCCGCAACGCCCTCGCCCCGGTCGCCAAGGCCCACGGTGCGGTCAGCATCATCTCCGCCGGCTGGGATCCGGGCAGCGACTCCGTCGTCCGGGCCCTCGTCGAAGGCCTCGCCCCGAAGGGCGTGACCTACACGAACTTCGGCCCCGGCCGCTCGATGGGCCACTCCGTCGCCGTCAAGGCCATCCCCGGCGTCCGTGACGCCCTCAGCATGACCATTCCCGTCGGCACGGGCATCCACCGCCGCATGGTCTACGTCGAGCTGGAGCCGGGCGCGGACTTCGCGACTGTCGCCGCCGCGATCAAGACCGACCCGTACTTCGCCCACGACGAAACCCACGTCCAGCAGGTCGAGAGCATCGACGCGCTGAACGACGTCGGCCACGGGGTCAACCTCGTCCGCAAGGGCGTCTCCGGCAAGACCCACAACCAGCTCTTCGAATTCGATATGAAGATCAACAACCCGGCCCTGACGGGCCAGGTCCTGGTCCTCGCGGCCCGCGCCGCGGCGCGCCAGAACCCCGGCTGCTATACGATGATCGAGATCCCGGTCATCGACTACCTGGCCGGCGACCGGGAGGAGCTGATCCGCCGCCTCGTATAATGACAACCTGTTAGTCAGTAGTATAAAACCCTTTAAAATCAAAAAGATGGACAATTTTGGCAAAAAGTATGTCGAGCGGTTCATGGCTGAGTTGGAAGCCAAGAACCCCGGTGAAACCGAGTTCCACCAGGCCGTCCGCGAAGTGCTCACGAGCGTCGTGCCCTACATGGAGTCTTACCCCTACCTGCTGGACAACAAGATCATGGAGCGTATGGTCGAGCCCGAGCGCGTCATCATCTTCCGCGTTCCGTGGATGGACGACCAGGGTGAGGTCCACATCAACCGCGGTTTCCGCGTCCAGATGAACAGCGCGATCGGCCCCTACAAGGGCGGCATCCGCTTCCATCCGAGCGTCAACCTCAGTATCATGAAGTTCCTTGCGTTCGAGCAGACCTTCAAGAACAGCCTCACCACGCTGCCGATGGGCGGCGGCAAGGGCGGCTCCGACTTCAACCCGCGCGGCAAGTCCGACGCGGAAGTGATGCGTTTCTGCCAGAGCTTTATGACCGAGCTCCAGCGCCACATCGGCCAGGACACCGACGTGCCCGCCGGTGACATCGGCGTCGGCGGCCGTGAAATCGGCTTCCTCTTCGGCCAGTACAAGCGTCTCCGCGACGAGTTCACCGGCACCCTGACCGGCAAGGGCCTCGCCTGGGGCGGCTCCCTGCTGCGCCCGGAGGCGACCGGCTACGGCGTATGCTACTTCGCCGAGCAGATGCTCGCGACCCGCGGCAAGTCCTTCAAGGACCAGGTCGTCGTCATCTCCGGCGCCGGCAACGTGGCCCAGCACGCCGCCGAGAAGGCGATGCGCCTCGGCGCGAAGGTCGTGACCCTGTCCGACTCCGACGGCTACATCTATGACCCGGACGGCTTCGACGAGGAGAAGATCGCGTACGTGAAGCACCTCAAGAACGTCCTCCGCGGCCGTATCAAGGAATATGTGACCAAGTACCCGAAGGCCCAATACACCGGCGAAGGCAAGAAGCCCTGGGCGGTGAAGTGTGACATCGCGCTGCCTTGCGCGACCCAGAACGAGCTCGACGGCGAAGCCGCGAAGGTGCTGGTCGCCAACGGCTGCTACTGCATCGTGGAAGGCGCCAACATGCCTTCGACCCCGGAGGCCATCGAGGTCTTCCAGGCTGCGAAGCTCCTCTACTCCCCGGGCAAGGCCTCGAACGCCGGCGGCGTCGCGACCTCCGGCCTCGAAATGAGCCAGAACTCGATGCGCCAGAAGTGGACCTCCGAGGAAGTGGACGCCCAGCTCCACCGCATCATGACCGACATCCACGAGGCCTGCATCAAGTACGGCACCGAGGAAGACGGCTATATCAATTATGTCAAGGGTGCCAACATCGCCGGCTTCATCAAGGTGGCCAACGCGATGGTGGACCAGGGACTTGTCTAAAACCAAGATGAAGGACTACACTACGCTGATGCGCCGGCGGATCTGCAGCATCCTGCTGATCTGCAACAGTTACGACAGTTTCTCCCTCGAAGAGGACGGTCGCATCGAAACCCAGATTGCGCAGGAGTATGCGGACCTCAGCCTGAGCAACCCGCCGGAAATCCACCGCGTAGAAACGACGACCGACGCGCTCGCCCTGCTCGAGGCAGGGCGGCGCTTCGACCTCGTCATCACGATGTACCACGTCGGCGAGATGAGCGTCTTCGACTTCGCCCGCGAGGCGAAGGCCTGCGACGCCGCGATGCCGGTAGTCCTTCTTTCCTCCTTCTCCCGCGAGGAGTACCGCCGGATCGCGGACTCCGCCTGCGGGGATATCGACTATGTCTTCTGCTGGAACAACTCCACGGACCTGATCATCGCGATCATCAAGCTGCTGGAGGACCGGATGAACGCCGCCCACGATATCCTGGAATACGGTGTCCGGGCCATCCTCCTCGTCGAGGATTCGATCCGCTACTATTCGACCTACCTCCCCGCGCTCTACAAGCTGGTGCTCCAGCAGAACATCGAGTCCATCAAGGACGCGCTGAACGAGCAGCAGCAGATCGCCCGGAAGCGCTCCCGCCCGAAGATCCTGCTCGCCACGAACTATGCGGACGCGGTCGCGGCCTACGAGAAATACAAGTCGAACCTGCTCGGCGTCATCTCCGACGTCGGCTTTGTCCTCCACAAGGGGGACAAGTCCTCGACGGAGAAGCTCGACGCCGGCGTGGACTTCTGCCACCTCGTCCGGAGCGACAACCCGACGATGCCCTTCCTGATGCAGTCTTCGCAGGAGAGCATGCGCGCGGTCGCCCGCGACCTCGGCGTCGGCTTCCTGAAGAAGTCCTCGAAGATGCTGACCCAGGAGCTGGGCGAGTACCTGGCCCGGGAATTCGGGTTCGGCGACTTCGTCGTGACCGACCCCGAAACCCGCGTGGAAATCGCCCGCGCCCGGGATCTCTACGAATTTGAAAACCTGCTGAGGACCATTCCGGACGAGCAGTTCATCCGCCTGACGATGAACAATTACCTGTCGAAATGGCTCTACGCCCGCGGTCTCTTCCGGATCGGCGAAAGCCTGAATCCCATCCGGCGGGACGGCTTCGCCAACGTTTCGGAACACCGCAACTTCGACCTGAAGCTGATCCACGACTACCGTATCGCGCAGGCCCTCGGCGTCGTCGCCGAGTTCAATCCGGAGACCTTCAACGACACGATCTGGTTCTCCCGCCTCGGCAACGGCTCCCTCGGCGGCAAGGCCCGCGGCCTCGCCTTCCTGAACCACATCCTCCAGAAGTACAACCTCTACGACGCCTGGGAGGATGTCCGGATTACCGTCCCGCGGACGATGGTCATCACCACGGACTATTTCGACCAGTTCATCCAGGAAAACGGCCTCAAGTACGTCATCAATTCGGATATGTCCGACGCCGAACTCCTGTCCGAGTTCGTCGCCTCGCCGCTTCCGCGCGACCTCCTCGTCGCCCTCCGGGCGTTCATCCGCGTCGTTCACAAGCCGCTCGCCGTCCGCTCGTCCTCCAAGCTCGAAGACTCCTACCACCAGCCCTTCGCCGGTGTGTATTCGACCTATATGCTGCCGGCCACGGAGAACGTGGACCAGCAGCTCCGCCTGCTCTCGAAGGCCATCACGAGCGTGTACGCGAGTGTCTTCTTCGCCTCCGCGCGCGGCTACATCACTTCTTCCGGCAATGTCCTCTCGGAGGAGAAGATGGGCATCGTGATCGAGGAAATCTGCGGCAGCGAGGAGCCCGGCGGCTGGTTCCTGCCGACGCTCTCCGGCGTCGCCCGGACCGTGAACTTCTACCCGGTCGGCCACGAGAAGCCGGAGGACGGCATCGTGAAGGTCGCCTACGGCCTCGGCAAGGCCGTCGTGGACGGAGAGCAGGTCCTCCGCTTCTCTCCGCGCTTCCCGAAGCACGCGCTCCAGACCTCGACGCCCGAGCTGACGATGACCGAGACGCAGAGCCTCGTGTATGCGATGAACCTGCGGCCGGAGAAGTTCAAGACTTCCACGGACGATTCCGTCAACCTCGACCCGCTCGACAAGGCCGCCTGCGCGGGCTTCCACTCTTTTTCCAAGGTCGTCTCGACCTGGGATATGGCGAATATGCGCATCGTCGATTCCGCCTTCCCGGAAGGCCCGAAGTACATCACCTTCGCACCGATGCTGAAGTACAACACCTTCCCGCTTGCGAGCATCGTAAGCAAGCTGATGGAGATTACGAAGCAGGAGATGAAGTGCAACCTGGAGATGGAGTTCGCCGCCGACATCGACAAGGAGGGGAACGCCGTCTTCAACGTGCTCCAGGTGCGCCCGATTTCGGACGACTCGCGCTATGTCGAGGTGAACTGGGGTGACATCGAGGAGGAGGGTGCGTTCCTGACCTCCCGCTGCGCGCTCGGCACCGGCTGGATCGAAGGGGTCCGGGATGTCGTGTACCTGAAGGAGAGCGCCTGGGATGTGCTCAAGACCCACGAAATCGCGCGCCAGGTCTCCGCAATCAATTCCCGGATGCAGCAGGAGGGGAAGGGGTATATGCTCATCGGCTTCGGCCGTTGGGGCACGAGCCAGCCATCCCTCGGCGTACCGGTGCGCTGGAGTGACATCTCCGAGGCCAAGGCGCTGGTCGAGTGCGCGCTGCGCAACTTCCAGATCGACCCGAGCCAGGGGACCCATTTCTTCCAGAATCTGACGTCCTTCAATGTGGGCTACATCAATGTGAATCCGTTCGCGCACAGCGCGGACAGCCTGGACTTCTCCGTCCTTGACGCGCTTCCGGCGGTCGAGGAGACGGAGTTCGTCCGCCACGTCCGCTTCCCGGAGGACCTGCAGATCTGCGTGGACGGCAAGAAGAGCAAAGCGATGGTCAAGGTATGAGGAAACTGCTGATTCTAACCCTGCTGGCGCTGTCTTTCCTGCGCCTCGAGGCACAACCCCCGCGCGTCCCCGATTCGATGACTTTCGCGGGCCAGACGATCCGTTTCGACCGTCCCGACCTGTATGAGCGGATGGACCGCGAGCTGATCACGTTCACCTACATGCACACCAACAGCACCCTGATGCTGAAGCGCTCCGCGCGCATTTTCGCGCAGGTGGAACCCATCCTGCGGGAGCAGGGGATCCCGGATGACCTGAAGTACCTGATGGCCATCGAGAGCAACCTCGACCCCTCGAGCGTCTCCACCGCCGGTGCCGTAGGGCTGTGGCAGTTTATGACCGGCACCGGCCGCCAGTACGGCCTCGAGGTCAACGTCAACGTCGACGAGCGCTACCACATCCGCAAGTCGACCCTCGCCGCCTGCAAGTACCTGAAGGAGTTATATGCGAAGTACCACGACTGGATGACCGTCGCCGCCTGTTACAACGCCGGCCCCGGCGCCATCGCGACCCGCCTCGAGAACCAGCACCAGAAGAGCTCGATGGACCTCTGGCTCGTCAGCGAGACGAGCCGCTATATGTTCCGGGTCCTGACCGCCAAGCTCTTTTTCGAGAACCCCGAAAGCTTCGGCTTCCACGTCGCCGACGCGGACAAATATAAATATGTCCCCCCGCGCCAGGTCGTCACCGTCAACGAGACCATCCCCGACCTCGTCGCCTTCGCCGAGCAGCACGGCACCACCTACGCCCGCCTCAAGGAAGCCAACCTCTGGCTCCGCGAATCCAAGCTCAACGACGCCTCCCACAAAACCTACGAAATCATTATTCCGCGATAGCTGGCGCTATCGCGAAATAATTATCTAACCCCATGCACCCCCTTTCAGGGGGACTGCGACCTTTGGCCGCTCTAACCGCTATTCAGCATTCCCGGCCGCGGACGGCTGAATGTCATTGATGCAATTCGCATTTGGAGGAAAGATGCCCTGGAGCGAGCTGGAAGAGGGATGGAGGACAAATGCGAGGCGAAAAGGCCTCGCATTTGGATGGTAGTGGCCTTGGAGGGCCGTAGAATGGCTATGCCCTCCAAATGCGAATTTCATTAATGACAGAACCCGGATTCCTTCGCATCGCTCGAAATCATAGCAGAAGGGTTCGATAGGGTTACAGGAGGAGTTTCAGGGTGAGTTCGACGGTGAAGGGCCTGATACAACTTCCTGAAATCAGGATGTGTTTCAGGGCGGAAGTGTCGGTCATGAGGTCGGCGGCGGAGACGGAGCCGCTGGCGCCGCGCTGGTTGAGGATGTTGACCAGGTTGAGGAGGAGGGTGACGTGGTCGTTGGCGCGGAAGTCGATGCCGCCGAAGGTCTCCCAGTGGCCGTTGAAGTAGACGTTGTTCGGCATATTGGCGAACTGCTTGCCGTAGTAGCGGGCGCTGGCCCAGTAGCGGAACTTGCCTTTCGTGAAGGAGGGGTCGATTTCTGCGAGGATGCGGGGGACGGACTTCACGATCTTGCCGGAGTAGTCATAGGTTTGCGCGATGCCGTCGCTGAAGGTGAGGGTCGTCGCGTAGTTCTTGTATTGGGGGTTCTGGAGGGTCAGGAGGAGGTGGAGGTTGAAGCCGGAGGCGGACTTGATGACGGCGTCGGTCGTCCAGCCGACGGTCGCGATGTCGTGGATCATCAGGCGGGTCTGGACTTCGTTGACGCCGCCAATGGTCTTGAAGAAGCGCGTCTGGGACTTGTTGTTGGTCTTGTAGATGTATGACAACATCGAGGTCAGGTTCAGCCAGCGGGTGTCGTAGGTCACGCCGAAGCGGCCGAGGTGGACGTCCTGGGGGGCAAGGGAGGAGGGGAAGCCCTGGCTGAAGTGCTCCAGGCGCATATTCTGGCGGACGAAGAGGTAGTCCGCGGCGAGGCCGGCGCGGCCCGTGAGCTTGTAGACGGCATTGACGGTCGCGGTGGGGTTGACCTTGAGGGCGTGGTAATTCTCGATCGTGACGCCCGGGTCCTTCAGGGTGAAGCCGGCGTGGCGGTTGTTGGCGGGGTTGTCGTGGTTCGCGAAGGCGGCGTCCACGCTCATATAGAACAGCTCCAGGCGGACGCCGTAGTAGAGGTCGAAACGCGGGGAGGGGTTCCAGTTGTGGGTCACGTAGAGGGCGTGCTTGCGCTCGTGGCCCGTGTCATATTCGGAGGTGGCGTTGAAATTCCAGGAAATCTGGCCGTCCTTGAAAAGGGAGACGGGATCTTTGGAGACGGTGTGGGCCATGGAGGCCGTGGCGCTGTTGACGCCCTGGCGGTTGTGCCACTCGTCGAAACCGATGCGCCAGCGGTGGTGCTCCGTTTCGCGGGTGAACTCCGCGGTCGTGCAGAAGTCCGCCGACTCGCCGCGGTAGAACATCAGGCTGCGGCTCTGGACGAGGCCGCTGTAGGGGGAGCCGTTCGCCAGGGTATAGACGCCGCGGGCCTCGTCGATGCCGGAGGCGGCGTACATCAGGCGGCCGATGTGGCCGCCGCCGACCCGCGAGGTGAGGGTCAGCTTCATCCCCTCGCCGAGCTCCCAGGCCGCCTTCAGCAGGAGGTCATAGCCCCCGCGGCGATTGGCCTTGGACATCTCCTGGCGGTGCATCTCGCCGGTTGTCTGCTCCAGGTAATTGAAATAGCCCTCGCCGGGGACATAATTGTCCCGGCCGAGGCGGAAACCCTCGAACGGGGTGATCGTGCCGTCGCCCTCGTAGTAGAAGGGCGAGCTGCCCGTGAACTGCCCGGAATTACCATTGTAGACCTTGCCGAGCAGGGAGATCTCGCCGCGGTCCCAGCGCTTCGTGAGGCCGAGCTTGTAGATCTGGGTCTGTTCGGCGAAGCGCATGAACGGCAGCGGGTTGTAGCCGGGATTGAAGTCGCCGTACGCGCCGGCGGTGTAATAAAACCCACTGGCCAAGGGGCCGCTGAGGTTCACGTCCCTGCGCAGCAGGCCGAACTGGTCGGTCTTGAAGGCCGCCGAGGCGCGGAACTTCTCCCCGCCGAGCCGGGTGAAACTGTTCACGGCGTACCCGACGTTGCCGCTCCGGATCGCGTTTTCGCCGAGGGACATCGTCGAAGTGGTGCCGTAGGACTCGCCGCCGCGCCAATGGTTGTCGTGGGAGATGGGCCAGAAATAATAGCCTACCGGGAGTCCGTCTTCGAAGATCTCCGTGCCGCCGAAGGAGGAGGGGAGGCCGATGGAGATTTCCCGGGGCTTGGTGGAACTCGAGGCGTTCAGCATGATGTTGCGGTTGGCCAGCGTGCTGTCGGCCTGCTGGGCGGAAAGGCTGAGTGCGAGCAGCAGGAAGGGGAGGAGAAGGGCGAGTCGTTTCATACGCTAAAAGTATTTGCGCTCCTGGCGGTAGAGGGCGAGGAAAATGAAGAGCAGGATCGTGAAAGCCCAGAGGGACGAGCCTCCGTAGCTGAGGAAGGGCAGGGGAATGCCGATGACGGGCACGAGCCCGATCGTCATCCCGATGTTGATGAAGAGATGCATGAATATCAGCGAGGCGACGCAGTACCCGTAGATCCGGGTATAGCTCTCCCGGCAGTGCTCCGCGTCGATGATGATGCGCGAAATCATAAAGATGTACAGCAGGATCACGACCAGGCAGCCGAAGAAGCCCCATTCCTCCCCGACAGTGCAGAAAATGAAGTCCGTACTCTGCTCAGGCACAAAGCCGTAGGCCGTCTGCGTACCGTGGAGGAAGCCCTTTCCGAAGAGGCCTCCCGAGCCGATGGCGATCATCGACTGGTTGACGTTGTACCCGACCCCCGCCGGGTCCTCCTTCAGCCCCAGCAGCACCTCGATGCGCTTGCGCTGGTGGTCCTGAAGCACATTGTTGAAAATGAAATCAGTTGAGAAAATCAGCGCGATGCCGACCACGAACGCGGCAATCGTAAGCCACAGCGCGTTGTCGCGTGTCCGCAGCGCCTTCCACGCCAGCCACAGCAGCATCAGGATGCAGATGCCCGCCAGCGCCGTCATCGGCGCCAGGGTCGTGAACAGCGCCAGCAGCTTCGGCAGGAACGCCAGGAACACGATCGCCAGCCCTTCCATCCACGGCCAGCGCCGCAACTTTCCGGTATGGGCATAATAAAACAACCCCGTCATCCCGATCAGCGTCAGCACCGAAGCATAAGGCGAAGCCGTCAAGGTCAAAATGAACAGCAGCACCGCCGCACCGATGGCCACCAGGAACCACCCGGACAGCCCCTCCCGGTACAGCACGAACACGAATCCCAGGTACACCAGCGCGGAGCCGGTCTCGCTCTCCGCCAGGATGATCAGCATCGGCAGTCCCACCGTCGCCGCCACCTTCAGCAGGTCCATCTTCTTCGTCAGCTTGAAGCCCGGCCTGCTCATCACCGCCGCCAGGACCAGCGAGGTCGCGATCTTCGAAATCTCCGCCGGCTGGAAACGCACCGGCCCGAGCGCGAACCACGAGCGCGAGCCCTTCACCTCCACGCCCAGCACGATCACCGCGACCAGCAGCACCAGCACCAGCAGGTACGTCGGCACGGAAATCACCTCCCACAGGCGCGGGTTGAACACAAACAGGATCAGCGCCGCCAACCCCAGCGAACTCAGGATCCATACGAACTGCTTCCCGCTGCGCACCGAGAAGTCCAGCATCGCCGTCCCCTCCGCCGCGTGCGAAGCCGCATAGATGTTCACCCAGCCGATCAGCACCAGTACGAGGTAGCAGATCACCAGCTTCCAGTCGATGGACTGTTTCAGGGTCCTTTGCGGCGAATTGTACATATCAGTCGGTCTTGACGCGGGACATCAGGTCGCCGTCCAGCACGCGCTGTTCGACGTATTTGCGTTCTTCCCGGATCGTTCCGGTCAGGTATTTCTCAACGAGGAGCGAGGCGATCGGGCAGGCCCAGGTCGCGCCGAAACCCGCATTCTCGATGTAGGCGGCGATGGCGATCTTCGGATTGTCCTTCGGGGCGAAGCAGATGAAGACGGAGTTGTCCGCGCCGCGGGGGTTCTGGGCCGTGCCGGTCTTGCCGCAGATGTCGAGGCCGGGGACCGCCGCGGAGACCGCGGTCCCGCCCGACCCCGCGCCGCCGTTCACGGCCAGGTACATCCCGTCGATGACCTTGTAGAACTCGGTCGTGTCGACAAGCGTGTACTTCTTCTCCCGGAAACGGTCGTCGATCCGGACGTTTTCAGAGTCCTTCACGATGTGGGGGATGTAGTAGTAGCCGCGGTTCGCGACCGTGGCGCAGAGGTTCGCGATCTGGAGCGGCGTGACGCCCATCTCGCCCTGGCCGATGGACAGGGACACGATGGTCGGGAAACGCCAGCCGTTCTTGCCGTAGATCTTGTCGTAGTATTTCGATGTCGGGACGTTGCCGCCGAGCTCGGAGGGGAAATCGCTGCCCAGCTTGTTCCCGAGGCCGAAACTGGTGACATACTCCCGCCACTTGTCGAAGGCTTCCGCCGTCGATTTGTACTTCTTGTTTTCGAGGATGGAGCGGAGGACATAGCAGAAGTAGCCGTTGCAGGACATCATAATGGCCTCCTTGAGGTTCAGCGGGGAGCGGTGGGTATGGCAGCCGAGCTTGCGGTTGCTCGAATAGGCGTAGCCGTTGTTGCAGGGATAGGTCATCTCCGGGCGCAGGACCCCTTCCTGGAGGCCGATCAGGCCGTTCACCAGCTTGAAGACCGAGCCCGGCGGGTACGAGGCCTGGACCGTGCGGTTGAACATCGGCTTGTACGGGTCGCTGGCGATCTCGTTGTAGTGCTGGCCGATATCCGCCAGCATCGCGACGTCGATGCCGGGGCTGGAGATCATCGCGAGGATCTCGCCGGTGGACGGCTCGATCGCGACCACGCTGCCGACCTTGTTGCGCATCAGCTCCTGGCCGTACTGCTGGAGATCGGCGTCGATGGTCGTCACGATGTCATTGCCGGGGACCGCGTCCTTGTCCATCGCGCCGTCCATATAGGCCGTCTGGATGCGGTTGCGGGAGTCGCGCAGGTAGATGTGGTAGCCCTTTTCGCCGCGGAGGTCCTGCTCCCGGGCGGCCTCGATGCCGGTCTTGCCGGCATAGTCGCCCGGCCGGTACTGGCCCTCGTGGCGCTTGATGTAGTCCGCGTCCACTTCGGAGACATAGCCGAGCAGGTTGCCGCCGGCGTTGACCGGATAGTCGCGGATGCTGCGGACCTGGCCCTCGAAGCCCGGGAAGAGATATTTCAGCTCCGCGAACTTCATATAGCGCTCCGGCGAGATCTGCTTCAGCATCACGACGGACTGGTAGCCGATGCGGCTGCGGGAGCGCTCGTACTCCTTCATCTTCTCCCGGATGAAGAGCGGGTCCACCTCGAGCGCCGCCGCCAGGGCGAGCGTGTCGAAGGGCCGCACCTCGCGCGGCGTGACGAGGATGTCGTAGGCGATCTTGTTGCCGACGATGATCTTGCCGTTGCGGTCGTAGATGACCCCGCGCGTCGGATAGATGGTCTCGTAAACCATCGAGTTGTTGGAGGCGTCGCGCTTGTAGCGGTCGTCGACGATCTGGATATAGAACAGCTTCCCGATCAGGATGGCACCCACCACCCCGAGCCCGATCAGCAGCTTATTCCGGCGCGAAGCATCCATAAGGGTTATTTTTCTTGTTTGCGGTCATCGGGCACCAGCAGGCCCGCGAGCAGCAGGGAAACCACCTCGCCCGCCAGCAGGGAAGCGGCGAAACGGAGGAAGTTGAACCAGAACGGGCGGGTCCACGCTCCGTCGAGCGCGATGTAGACCACGAGGAAGAGCGCCTGGACCAGCACGATCGCCAGCGCGAACTTCGGGCGGCCGTGCTTGCGGATCGCGATGTCTTCGTCGCGGGCGAAAAGGCCGCTGCCGAAGACGGCGGAAATCACGGTCTTGCGCACGAACGCGACCGGCAGCAGCGCCGCCGCGTTGAGGCCGACGACGCCGTCGGCGAGCAGGTCCACCGCGAGGCCGACCGCCGCGGCGAGCAGCAGCGACCAGAGGGTGTTCATCCGCAGGGGGAGGCAGAGGATCAGCAGCGGGAGGATGCTGAGCGTGACATAGTACGAGAAGTGGAAATAGTTGCAGACCAGGACCTGCGCTATCACCAGCAGGAAGAACGTGATTTCAAACCGGTTCTTTCCCATAACTCATTCCTCCTCTGCGGCCAGGTTCTCCAGGGCGAGGATCTCCTCGCGCCCGGTGTTGCCGGCGATGGTTACATATTTGACCGAGGAGTAGTCCTCGAACAGTTCGACCTCGATCTCGTACATTGCGCCGTTCACGATCCGGGATTCCCCGAGGACGCCCAGCGGGATGTCCGGCGGAAAGACCGCGGAGAAGCCGCTCGTGCGGACCGTATCGCCGGGGGCGAAACGGGCCTGGAGCGGGATTTCGCTCAGTAGCGCGCCGTGGCGGGTCCGGCCGTCCCAGGTCAGCGGCCCCACGGCGCCTTCGCTGCCGATCCGGGCGCTGACGCTGAAGCTGCTGTTCTGGAACGCGATGGCGTACGAGTAGTAGCGCTCGACCACGTTGATGATGCCGACGACGCCGCGGGGCGTGATCACGCCCGACTGCGGCAGGACGCCGTCCTCATAACCTTTGTTCAGGATGAGATAATTGTGCTGGCGGTTGCGGCTGAGCTTGACGATGTCCGCGGGGAGGAACTCGAAATCGCGGGAGGCGCCGAAGCCCGCGGCGATGCTGTCCGCCCGCGCGCGGCGCTCCCGCTCGCGGTACGCGCCGAGCTCCTGCCCGAGCGCGAAGACCTCGTCGGCGAGCTCCCGGTTCCGCTTCTGGAGGGAGAAGTAGTCCCGCACCTGCTCGCTGTTGCCCCAGGCGAGGGCGGCGATGCGGTGGGAGAGGCGGGCGACGCCGGCGCTCTGCAACGTGCCGGAATGGTTGACGAGAACAAGTGCAGCAATTTCCAGGGCGATGAAAACTGCTGCACACAAAATCTTCGACAGTACTGTATTCCCTTTAGGCATCTATCGCATCAGGAAGGAGTAGTGGTCCGTATCCTTGAGCGCAATGCAGGTACCGCGGGCGACCGCGCGGAGCGGGTCTTCCGCGACGTGGAAGGGGATGTTCACCTTTTCGGTGAAACGCTGGGCGATGCCGCGCAGGAGGGCGCCGCCGCCCGAGAGGAAAATACCGTTCTCGACGATGTCGGAGTAGAGCTCCGGCGGCGTCTGCTCGAGGACGTGGAGGATCGAGGCTTCGATACGGGCCACGGACTTGTCGAGGCAGTGGGCGATTTCCTGGTAGGTTACGGTCGCATCGACCGGATGGGCCGTCATCATATTCGGGCCGCGCACGATCATCGGGTCCGGCTCCTCGTCGAGGTTCGGAATCACGGAGCCGACGCCGACCTTGATCTTCTCGGCGGTGATTTCACCGACCTTGATGTTGTGCTGCTGGCGCAGGTAGGACTGGATGTCGCTCGTGAAGACGTCACCCGCCGTGCGGATGCTGTCCTGGATCACGATGCCGCCCAGGGAGATCACGGCGATTTCCGTCGTACCGCCGCCGATGTCGACGACCATGTTGCCTTTCGGCGCTTCGACCTCAAGCCCGATACCGAGGGCGGCCGCCATCGGCTCGTAGATCAGGTACACGTCGCGGGCTCCTGCGTGCTCGGAGGAGTCGCGGACGGCCCTCTTCTCGACTTCCGTCGAGCCGGAAGGGATGCCGACGACCACTTTCAGGTTCGGGGTGAATATGGATTTGCGCTTGTTGTTGACTTGCTTGATAAAGCCGCGGATCATCATCTCGGCGGCGTTGAAGTCGGCGATGACGCCGTCCCGGAGGGGCCGGATCGTCTTGACGCCCGGGTTGACGCGTTCGTGCATCAGTTTCGCCTTTTTGCCGAAGGCGATGCACTTGCCCGTATTGTTGTCGATGGCCACGATGCTGGGCTCGTCCAGCGCGATCTGGTCATTGGCGAAGATGACGGTGTTGGCGGTTCCCAGGTCGATCGCAAGCTCTTGGTTCAGGAATGAAAAAGCCATAAAACGTCTCTCAGATTAGTTGTAGGTTGTAAACGTGTAAAAGTACAAAAAAAAGTTAAATTTGCAGTGAAGAAAAAGGCTATGGACAGGAAATTTTATGCGGTCATCGTCGCGGCGGGAAGCGGAGTCCGTCTGGGCTCTTCCGTGCCGAAGCAGTTTCTGGATCTGGAAGGCCGGCCCGTGCTGCGCCGGACGATGGAACGCTTCCTCGAGGCGGTGCCGGACGTGCGCCTGGTCGTCGTGCTCCCGCGGGACTGGGAGGACTACTGGAAGCAGCAGTGCATCGAGAGCAACTTCAACGTTCCGCAGATCGTGTCCCGCGGCGGGATTACCCGTTTCCATTCCGTGCAGGCGGCGCTCGCGAAGGTGCCGGACGGGGCGGTGGTCGCCGTCCACGACGGCGTCCGCCCGCTGGTCAGCCCCGCGCTGATCCGCCGGATGCGGGAAAGGATGGCCGACAGGCGCGCGCTGATTCCCGTGATCCCGGTGGCTGACACTTTGAAAGTGCTCCGGAAGGAAGGGGAGGAGCTGGTGGCCGTCGAGGGGCGCAGCATCGACCGCTCGGAGGCGTATGCGGCCCAGACGCCGCAGATGTTCCTGTCGGAAGAATTAAAAGCGGCTTATACGCAGCCTTATGATCCGTCCTTCACCGACGACGCTTCCGTCGCGGCCAGATACGGAATACCGCTCTCCTTCGTCGAAGGCGAGCGGTACAATCTCAAAATCACGACCGTTCAGGACTTGGAGGTCGCGAAGAAACTCGTGCTCTTGTAATCCTTGACCCAGACCTGGCGCTCGAAAGCCTCGTCCAGGGAAATCATCGTATCGGTCGTCTGGACATAGGGGATCTTCTGGATCGTGTTGAGCAGCACCTCCATGAGGTGGTCGTTGTCGAGGCAGTAGACCTTCAGCAGCAGGGTCGCGCGGCCGGTAATAAAATGACACTCCACGATCTCTTCGATGTGTTTCAGCGCATTGACCACATCCATATACTTGTTGTTCTCGGTCAGGGAGACGCTGATGAAAGCGCAGACCTTCAGGCCGAGGGCGGAGGGCTTCACCAGGATGCGGGAACCCGTAATCACGCCGTTGTTTTCAAGTTTTTTGACTCGCTGATGGATGGCTGCGCCGGAAACGCCGCATTCGCGCGCGATCTCGAGGAAGGGCATTCTGGCGTCCTTGACGAGCAGCGCGAGGATCTTGCGGTCGATGGGATCGAGTTGGTACTTGGTCATATCCGCTTACACTTTTTCAGTCAGAGTTGCGAATATAAACCCAAAATTCTAAAAAAACAAGAGTTTACTTACGTCTTGTTGGTTTTTTCTGAGGTTTCGGATTGTTAATGATAGCAATGCAGTCCTCTTCCGTCAGGGTTTCGGGCTTTTTCCCGGAGGGGATTTTGTAGTTCGTGCTGCCGCTCTTGATGTACGGTCCGTACCTGCCGTTGAGGACGAGGATCGCGCCGTCGCGGAAGGAGGCGATGGGCGCCGCGGAGGCCGCGGAAGCCGCCGCCGAGATGAGCGGGATGCATTCCTCGAGGGTGATGGAGACCGGGTCGGCGCCCTTCGGGAGGGACACGTTCTTGTCGCCGTACTTGAGGTACGGGCCGAAACGCCCCTTCAGGACGGTGACCTCGACGCCCTCGTATTCGCCGACCGTGCGGGGGAGGGTGAAGAGCTTGAGGGCCTCTTCGAGGGTGATGCTTTCAATCAGCTGGCCTTTCTGGAGGCTGGCGAAGAGGTGCTTCGAAGCGTCGCCTTTCTGGACATAGGGGCCGAACTGGCCGAATTTCGCGACGAGCACATCGCCGTCCGGCGCGGTGCCGAGCTCCCGGCTGACGCGGTTGTACTGCCGGTCGCTGAGGGTCTCGTCCACGCGCTGGTGGAACGGGGCGTAGAAGGATGCGATGACCTCGTTCCAGACCTTCTCGCCGTCGGCGATCTGGTCGAAGTCCTTCTCGACGTTGGCCGTGAAATCGTAATTCAGGATTTCCGGGAAGTTCGCGACGAGGTAGTCGGTCACGATGAGGCCGATGTCCTGCGGAATCAGCTTGCCTTTCTCCGCGCCGATGGACTCCGTCTTGCGGACGGTCGAAATCGTGCCGTTCTTCAGCGTGAGGTTCGTGACCTCCTCCTTGCGCCCTTCCTTGTCGCCCTTGGTGACGTAGCCGCGGCCGGTCGTGAGGGTCGTGATGGTCGGGGCGTAGGTCGACGGGCGGCCGATGCCGAGCTCTTCGAGCTTCTTGATGAGGGTCGGCTCGGAGTAGCGGAAGGGGGGCTGGGTGAATTTGCACTCGGCGCTGACGCCCTTTTCGAGCATCGCGTCGCCGACGTGGAGTTCCGGCAGGATGACCTCGTCGCCTTCCGGCGCGTCGTCGGAGCCTTCCATATAGACCTTCAGGAAGCCGTCGAAGATGATCCGGGAGGCCTGGGTCGTGTATTTTTCGGGACGGCGGTCGAGGGAGACTTCGAGGGTCGTGCTCTCGAGGAGGGCGTCGGCCATCTGGGAGGCGACGGTGCGCTTCCAGATCAGGTTGTAGAGCTTCTGCTCCTGGGCCGTGCCTTCGATCGCGGTGTTCTCGATGAAGGTCGGGCGGATGGCCTCGTGGGCTTCCTGGGCGCCCTTGGTATGGGTATGATACTGGCGCGGGCGGGAATAGTTGAGGCCGAAGTTATTGATTATGAATGTTTTGGCTGTGTTGATGGCGAGGGAGGAGAGATTCGTGGAGTCGGTTCGCATATAGGTAATGAGACCGCGCTCGTAGAGGCTCTGGGCCACGCGCATGGTCACGGCGACGGGGAGGTGGAGTTTGCGGCCCGCCTCCTGCTGGAGGGTCGAGGTCGTGAAGGGGGCGGCGGGGACGCGCTTGGCCTCCTTGCTCCGCAGGCTTTCGACGCGGTAGGTCGCGCCGATGCTGTCGCGGAGGAACTGCTCCGCTTCGGGGAGCGTCGCGAAATGGGTGTCGAGGGTCGCCTTGACTTTGTTGGACGCCGGAGTGCCGGCGGGCTGGAAAGTAGCGTCTACCTTATAATATGGTTCGCTGCGGAAGGCGAGGATCTCGCGCTCGCGGTCCACGACCAGGCGGAGCGCGACGGACTGCACGCGGCCGGCGGACAGCTTCGGCTGGATCTTCCGCCAGAGGACCGGGGAGAGTTCGAAGCCCACGAGGCGGTCGAGCACGCGGCGGGCCTGCTGGGCGTTGACGAGGTTCATATCGATGCCGCGCGGATGCTTGACGGCTTCGAGGATGGCGTCGCGGGTAATTTCGTGGAAGACGATGCGGCGGGTCTTGGCCGGATCGAGGTGGAGGGTGTCGTAGAGGTGCCAGGCGATGGCTTCCCCCTCGCGGTCCTCATCGGAAGCCAGCCAGATGGTGCCGGCGGCGTCAGAGGCCTTCTTCAGGTCGGCGATGACCTTCTTCTTGTCGGCCGGGACGGTATATTCCGGCTGGAAGTTCTTCTCTATGTTTATGCTCAGGCTCTTATCCTTGAGATCCCGGATGTGGCCGAAGCTGGCTTTGACCGTGTAGTCCTTCCCGAGAAACTTCTGGATTTTTTCAATTTTGCCCGGAGACTCGACGATTACTAGATTCTCCCCAATCATACGCAAATTTCAATTTCGTTCTGCAAAGAAAAACACAAAGCACCCAATTTTCCAAATTTAATTGGTAATTTTGCCTTTTGCATACCAACCCGGACTGACGTATGACGGACAAGACAAAGAAAAAGATAACCAAGTGGTTCTGGATCCTTCTGGCGGCCCCTTTCGTGCTGGTCGGAGGCCTGATCCTCTGCGTGTGCCTGTTCGCGAAACTCCCTTCCTTTGAGGAACTTGAGAACCCCGAGAGCAAGCTTGCGACGCAGGTAATCGCCGAGGGCGGCGAGGTCCTGACCACCTTCCATATCGAGAACCGTACCTATACCGGCTATGATGAACTTTCCCAGTGTCTCGTGCAGGCCGCGGTGGCGACGGAGGACATCCGCTTCTACCGCCACTCCGGCATCGATATGAAAGGTCTCGCGCGCGTGGCGATCAAGACCCTCCTGATGCGCAACAGCAGCCAGGGCGGCGGCAGTACCATTACCCAGCAGCTTGCGAAGACCCTCTACCCGCGCCGGGAAGTCCACAGCAAGGTGCCGGGCTGGTCCGCGGTCGTGATGGTCTGGACGAAGATGAAGGAATGGGTGACCGCCGTGATGCTGGAGCGCAACTACACGAAGGAGGAAATCATCGATATGTACCTCAACTCCATCTTCTTCGGCAGCAGCGCCTACGGCATCCGCGCCGCATCGGAGACCTTCTTCGCGAAGCTCCCCGCCGACCTGACGGTTGAGGAGAGCGCCCTGCTCGTCGGCATGGTCAACAAGCCGACCCGCTACAACCCCGTCCTGAATCCGGAGAAGTCGCTGGAGCGTCGCAACTTCGTCATCGGACGGATGGAGAAGGCCGGGTATCTCACGAAAGCCCAGCGCGACTCGATCCAGCAGATTCCGATCTCCCTGTCCTACCAGGTCCAGGACCACAATTCCGGCCTTGCGCCGTACTTCCGTGATATGCTCCGCCGCCATATGAACGCCGACAAGCCGAAGAAGTCCTCCTACCGCAATCCGGAGGAGTACACCGCCGATTCGCTCCTCTGGGTGAACGACGAACTCTACGGCTGGCTGAAGAAGAACAAGAAGGCGGACGGAAGCCCGTACGACATCGACCGCGACGGCCTGCGGATCTATACGACGATCAACTACAAGATGCAGAAATATGCGGAGGAAGCCGTCGCCGAGCACCTCGGCAAACGCCTCCAGATCGACTTCCAGCGCGACCTCCGCAACAAGACCAACAAGCCGTTCTCGAACGACATCGACCGCAGGACGATCGACCAGCTGATGGCCCAGGCCCGCCGCTGGAGCGACCGCTACCGCCTCCAGAAGGCGGACGGCAAGTCCGACGCCGACATCCTGAAGACCTTCTCCGAGCCGACGAAGATGCGCGTCTTCGCCTGGAACGAGAAGGGCTACATCGATACCCTGATGACTCCGGACGATTCGATCCGCTACTACAAGTCCATCCTCCGCGCCGCGTTTATGGCCATCGAGCCCGCGACCGGCCACATCAAGGCCTACGTCGGCGGCCCGAACTACCGCTACTTCAAGTATGACAACGTGCGCCAGGGCAAGCGCCAGGTCGGCTCGACCATCAAGCCCTTCCTCTATACGCTCGCGATGCAGGAGGGCATGACCCCCTGCGACAAGGTGGTCAACGTGCCCCAGTCCTTCATCGTGAACGACCAGCCCTGGACGCCGCGAAGCACGGACAAGGACGAGTGGATCGGCCAGACCGTGACCCTGAAATGGGGCCTCACCCACAGCTCGAACAACATCTCCGCCTACCTGATGAAGCAGTTCGGCCCGACCGCGATGGCGAGTATGATGCACAAGATGGGCGTCGACTCCCACATTGACGAGGTGCCTTCCCTCTGCGTCGGCCCGGCCGACATCTCGCCCTACGAGATGGTCTCGGCCTACAACACCTTCCCTTCGAAGGGCGTCTATGTCTCCCCGCTGTTCGTGACCCGCATCGAGGACAGCCAGGGCAACGTCATCAGCGAATTCACGAACCGCAAGCGCGAGGCGATCGGCGAGCAGACGGCCTACCTGATGGCGAACCTGATGATGGGCGTCGTCAACGAGGGCACGGGCGCGCGCCTGCGCTCGACCTATGGCCTTCGGGGCCAGATCGCCGGCAAGACCGGTACCACGAATGACAACTCCGACGGCTGGTTTATCGGCTACACCCCGAGCCTCACCGCAGGCGTCTGGGTTGGCGCGGAGGACCGCCAGGTCCACTTCCAGTCCATCGCCTACGGCAGCGGCGCGAACATGGCCCTGCCGATCTGGGGCATCTTCATGTCCAAGGTCCTCAAGGACGGGATCCTCGGCATCAGCGAGGAGGACAGGTTCATCGAGCCCGCAGGGATGCACCTCAACCTCTCCTGCAGCGGCGGCGACGAGGACGCGACCTCCGGACAGCAGGCGGAAGAAGAATATTTCTTTGATTAATCTTACAGCCATGGCCAAATACAACTCCATCGCCGTCATCTACGGCAGCGACACATCCGAATGGGAGGTTTCCTGCAGGAGCGGGGAATTTACGGCTTCCCGCGTCGACGACACGCGTTACGACGTCTATGAGATCTTTGCCCGTTTCGGGAAATGGTCCCTGGTCGCCTACCGGAAGAAAAACGCGATGCGGGTGATCTTCCCGGACATCGCGCGTCCGGAAATTGACAAATCCGATTTCTCCGTGCGCATCTACGGGGAGAAGGTCAATTTCGACTTCGCGCTAATCATGCAGCACGGCGCGCCGGGCGAGACGGGCCAGCTCCAGGGCTACCTGGAGATGCTGAAGGTGCCTTTCAGCACCTGCAGCTCCTTCGTCTCCGCCGTCGCCTTCGACAAGTATGCCTGCAAGCGCTATATGGACGGGGTGGACTTCGTGAAGATGGCCCCGGACCTGCTCGTGCGTCAGGGCGATGACCTGGACGCGTTCATCGCGAAGGTGGAGGAGCGCCTCTCCTTCCCGGTGTTCGTCAAGCCGACGAGCGGCGGGTCGAGCTTCGGCCTGACGAAAGTCGTCGAGCCCGGCGGCTTGGCCGACGCGATCAAGTTCGCCTTCTCCGAAAGCGGGACGGTGCTTGTCGAGCAGGGCGTCCTGGGCCGCGAGCTGACCTGCGCGTCGTATTCCGACGGCCAGTCCGTGCGTTCCCTGCCCGTGATCGAGATCATTTCCGAGAACGATTTCTTCGACTACGACGCGAAATACAACGGCCACAGCAACGAAGTCTGCCCGGCGGAAATCCCGGCGGAGACGGCCGCGCTCGTCCAGGCGACGACGGAGAAGATCTACGCGTTCCTGGGCTGCAACGGCGTCGTGCGCGCCGACTACATCTGGGCCGAGGACGGGCTGTACTTCCTGGAACTGAACCTCATTCCGGGAATGACGAGCGCCTCGCTCGTGCCGAAGATGGTCCGCACCGCGGGCATCGAAATGTCCGATTTCCTGACGGCCATCATCGAGAATTCCTAACCATTGGCGATGCTTCTGTCCCAATTCGTGCGCGGGAGCACCCGGGCTCTGCAGGCCCTGTACCCGGAGGCGGAGGCCTCCGCGCTGGTCGCTATGCTCGTGGAGGAACTCACGGGCTTCCGGCGTTATACCCATATCATCGAGCCGCAGACGGAGGTGCCGGGTGATAAGGAGGCCCTTCTGGAACAGGCCCTGGCGCGCCTCTGCGCCGGTGAGCCCATCCAGTATGTGCTCGGCTACACCGAATTCTGCGGACTGAAGCTGAAGGTCGCCCCGGGCGTCCTGATTCCGCGCCCCGAGACGGAGATGCTGGTGGAACAGGCCCTCCGCCTGCTCCCGCCCCCGTCGGCCGACCCGTCTTCGCCTGGCGCGCGCGTGCTGGACCTCTGCACCGGCTCCGGCTGCATCGCCTGGGCGCTCGCGACCCGCCGCCCCGACCTGTCGGTCACGGCCGTCGACCTCTCGCCCGACGCCCTTGCCCTCGCCTCCTCCCAGAAGGCTTTTTTAGGAACCTCCGCCACCGTCGATTTCTACCTCGCCGACGTCCTCTCCGACCCTCCTGCTATCATTCCGACCGACCCTTCTGCTGTCATCCCGAGCGACCTTTCTGTCATTTCGACCAAGGCCGAAGGCCGCGTGGAGGAATCTCTGTACGATCTAATCGTCAGCAACCCTCCTTATATAAAGGACTCCGAGCGCGCCTCGATGCGCCCCAACGTCCTCGACCACGAGCCCGCGATGGCGCTGTTCGTGCCGGACGCGGACCCGCTGCGCTTCTATCGCGCCATCGCGCGCTGGGCGCAGGCGCTGCTCGCGCCGGGCGGCCGTGGCCTCGTTGAAATCAACGAGACCCTCGGCCCCGGGACCGCGGCCGTTTTCACCGCCGCCGGTTTTACGGACGTCGCGGTCCTCCCCGACTTCGCCGGAAAGGACCGCTTCGTTTCTTTCAGTCGCCCTTAGTTTTCCTTGGGTTTCTCCGGGGTATCGTCGCGCGTGGGGATGCGTGCGCCGAGGATGGTGAATACGGCGAAAACGGCGGCGATGACGAGGCCGCTGATGAGAAGGACCAGGATGTCCCCCCATTGGATTCCGCGCTTGAAAATCAACAGACTAAAAAGGATGTAGCCGACAATGTAAGTGGGAACGTACAGGGCGATGCCCCGCAGCATTTTTTTCTGGTCGTTCGAGAGTTTCATAAGGCGGGAGTTCTATTTTATACGGTTGAGGGTCTGGTAGAGCGTGCGACGGAGGTCGCCGGCGGCGTTGTCTCCGCTGTATTCCCAGAACATCGCACCCTTGAGGCCCTGTTTCAGGGCATATTCACATTTGATCCGGAGGGATTCGACATTGTCGTAACCGAAGGCGAACTCGCCGGTCACGGCATCGGTCAGGTAGGGGACCTGCGACACCTCGTGCCAATGGTATTCATAACCTTCGAGTTTATCCGCCTGGGTCAGGTCCACGCGGCGCGGGAAGCCCTGGACGCCGTGGCCATAGAAAGGCACGCCCAGCACCAGTTTCTCCGGCTTGACGCCGCAGGCCAGGTGGGCCTTGACACATTCGTCGACGGAGATGGATTCGGGATCCACCAGCTCCGAAGGGTAGAGGGGCGCGTTGTGGTACGGGGCCCAGCCAAGGTCATAGGCCATGATGTTGGTCCAGTCGATGTAGGGCTCCAGGCCCGGGAAGTCGTAGTACTCCGCCGTGCTGGCCGTGGCCTGGGTCAGGAGCTTGTCCGGCCCGATGGCAGCGCGGATATCCCGCATCAGGAGGTTGTAGTTCGCGACGTCGCGCGGGGAGGCGGAGATCTCCGCCATATCCGAACCCGGATACTCCCAGTCGATGTCGATGCCGTCCAGGCCGAATTCCCGGACGACGCGGGCGCAGTCCTGCGCAAAAGAGGCGCGGTAAGCGTCGTTATCGGCCATTTCGCTGAAACGGCCGCTGCCCCAGCCGCCGATGGAAAGGAGGACCTTGAGGTGGGGGAAGGTCTCCTTCAGGCCGACGATGGTCCGGAGGTCGTCCGGACGGTCGAGGCGGACACCGTCAAATGTCTCATTGACATGGCCGAACGCGAAATTGATATGGGTCAGGTATTTGGCGTCAGGCAGCTCCCGCAATCGGTAGACATAGGCGATGACGACCTTTTCATCGGGGTCGCCGTGACGGGTTTCCGGAGTGCCGGATTGGCTTCCGCCGCAAGCAAAAAGCAGCGGAATCGTCAGAAGCAGGGGTAGTAAGTGTCTCATAGTCGTAAAGATAACAATTTACACGTTTACTTTTGCGGTAAACGGCTCTTTTTTCGTCACTTTGCAGTAACCAAAAACGAGGATTATGAAAACTTCAAAACTTCTGCTTTTCACGCTCGCGCTGGTTTCGGCCTCCTGCGATCCCGGGGTTCTGCCCCGGGAGGAGCCGGAACCGGCGGCGGGCTCCGTGTCCCTGCCGGAAGTCGCCCGCCTGCTGTCGGCCCTGCCGATCGGCGGCGAGCAGCTTGCGGAGGTCCACGCCGCCGTAAGCGCCTCCGCGGGTAACGGTTACGACGAGGAATACACGATGCGCGACCTGTTCGAGCAGCCGGGCGCGGGCGTCGGCGACCGGGCCGGAAAGGCCTCCGGCGCGGCGCATTACGGCACGCCGATGCGGGTCCTGATCGAGAACCACCTTCGGGAGCGCTACCGCACGAAGGCGGGGGAGTTCGATGCCGCGGCGGTCCAGGACTACCTGGACGCGCTCGCCTCCTCCGACGCGCAGATTTACTGGCCGTATTCCGAGGAGTACGACGGCACGTCGCTCCCGGTCATCACCTTCGATCCGGGCGGTGCCGCGACGAACAACGTGGGTTATCAGACTAGGATCGACGCCGCCGGAAACCGCACGGTTGAGGAGGTGGTCGTGGACGAGGCGTATGCCCGGACGCATCCCGTCTGGGTCGTGAACAACAACAGCGACAGCGGCTACACCTCGCTGGAAATGCGCCGCCGGGAGGACCCGGACTGGGGCCTGGGCGGCGAAATCCTGGTGAAAGGCGGCTCCGGCGAGGCCGCGCAAAGCCGGATGCTGGTCCTGAAATACTTCAAGATGAACCGAAACTACGATTCCTGGTTCGGCGGTGCGTCGGAGTTCTTTATCAAGTGCGGCTCCGTGAGCGGGTTCAAGGCGAAGACCGAATCGGACATGAAGGATTACTCGCCGACCATCACCGATTTTATGATCGTCGTGAAGCGCAAGGACCTGGACACGTTCCGGCCGTTCAACGCCATCCTGGTTTCGGAATGGACGGAGCAGATGGACGACTTCTGCCTGCTGATCACCGAAGACGACGGCGGGACGCAGACGACCTGGAAATGCTCCGCCAACGTGAAGGTCCAGTCCAAGAGCTACGGCTTCGAGCTGGACATTCCGTACCGCGACCGGGACGACATCGTCTGGCGCGGGACGCTGGCCCGCAGCTATTTCGAAAAACAGAGCGGGATCACGGGCAGTTTCGGGGACGTGGAATTGGTTTTCGGATTTATCTAGGGCTTTCCGCGGGCACGCGGACCGTCATTTCGCAGGCTTCGCAGTCGAAGCCGAGCGGGAAGCGGCGTCCGTTGTTAACGAGGAACAGGGGTCCCGTCGGGGCCGCTCCCTGATAGCGCGGACAGAGGCCCAACTCATACCGGATGCAGTATTTGGAACGCATCAGCTCACCCTCCCTGTGGCCATCTTCATTTATCTCATCATTCCCACGCTTTCGCCCGGCCATGGGGAGGGTTTTGCAAGCCTGGTTTTCCAGGCTGTCGCCGAGCGCGCGGCGCAGGCCGTTGATCTGCGCGGCGCCGAGCAGCGGCAGCGGGCCTTCCGGGACGGGGGAGGCGAGCCGGAAAGCGTAGTGGAGGTAATGCTTCGACAGCTGGTTTTCCAGCAGGGAGGCCATCCGGGCGCGGTCCCGGGCCGGCTCCGCGCCGGCGAGGACGGCTTCCGCCGTCCGCCCGTCCGCGCTCTGCGCCGCGGC
>LUZF01000026.1 GCA_001602865.1 Bacteroidales bacterium Bact_14 | reverse complement strand
GGCCGGCGAGGCGCCTGCCGGCAACGCCCAGCGCAAGAAACGCCAGCGCCAGCCCAAGCCCCAGCAGAACGCCCAGCAGCCGCAGCAGGGCCAGCCGCAGAACAACAGCCAGCCCCAGAACCAGCCGCAGCAGCAGAATGGCCAGAACGGCCAGCAGAACCAGCCGCGGCCGCAGCAGCAGCCCCAGCCCAAGCCGGCCCCGAAGCCGGAGCCTCCGCGCTTCGAGGGGACCGTCGAGGCCACGGGTGTGCTGGAGATTATGCCGGACGGCTATGGTTTCCTGCGCTCCTCCGACTACAATTACCTGAACTCTCCCGACGACATCTACGTCTCCCAGCAGCAGATCAAGGTCAACGCCCTGAAATCCGGCGACACCGTGACCGGCGAGATCCGCCCTCCGAAGGAAGGCGACAAGTACTTCCCGCTCGTGCGTATCAAGTATGTCAACGGCCGCACCCCGGAGTTCATCCGCGACCGCGTCCCCTTCGACTTCCTGACTCCCCTCTTCCCGGACGAGAAGTTCAACCTGACCGGCGGCCGTTCCGGCCGGGACATCTCCTGCCGCATCGTGGATATGTTCGCCCCGATCGGCAAGGGCCAGCGCGGCCTGATCGTCGCCCAGCCCAAGACCGGTAAGACGATGCTCCTGAAGTCCATCGCGAACGCCATCGCGGAGAACCATCCGGAAGTCTATGAGATCGTCCTGCTGATCGACGAGCGTCCGGAGGAAGTCACCGATATGGCCCGCAGCGTCCAGGCGGAAGTCGTCGCTTCGACCTTCGACGAACCGGCCGAGCGCCACGTCAAGGTTGCGAATATGGTCATAGAAAAGGCCCGCAGGCTCGTTGAATGCGGCCACGACGTCGTGATCCTCCTCGACTCCATCACGCGCCTTGCGCGCGCCTACAATACGGTCCAGCCGGCTTCCGGCAAAGTCCTTTCCGGCGGCGTGGACGCGAACGCCCTCCAGAAGCCGAAGCGCTTCTTCGGCGCGGCCCGCAACATCGAAGGCGGCGGCTCCCTGACCATCATCGCGACCGCCCTGACCGAGACCGGATCGAAGATGGACGATGTCATTTTCGAGGAATTCAAGGGCACCGGCAATATGGAGCTCCAGCTCGACCGGACCCTCTCGAACCGCCGCATCTTCCCGGCCGTCAACGTCGTCCTGTCCGGCACCCGCCGCGACGACCTCCTCTACCCGAAGGACCAGAGCGCCCGCATCTGGATCCTCCGCAAGCTTCTCGCCGAGATGAACCCGACCGAAGCGATGAACTTCATGCTCCAGCTGATGGACGAGTACAAGACCAACGAGGACCTGCTCGACAATATGAACAAGGTCTCCCCGCGCGAAGCCAAGTACTACGATACCTATTAGTATGCGTCTCCCGGAATCCTTCGACCCCGCGGAGCGCGGCGAGCGCGCCAGGAACCATTTCCAGGACGGCTACAACTGCTGCCAGGCCGTGCTGATGGCCTTTGCCGACGTGCTGGAGGCGAACGGCCTCGCGGACGAAGTGCAGCTGAAGACGGCCGGTTCCGGCTTTGGCGGCGGCTTCGCGCGCCTGCGCGAAGTCTGCGGCAGCTTCAGCGCCTGCACGATGCTGGCCGGTTACCTCTGCCCGGCGCTCTCCCCCGGGATTGAAGAACGCAAGGCCAATTATGCCCTCGTCCAGGACATGGCCGCCGAATTCCGGAAACGCAACGGCGGGAGCATCGTATGCGCCGAACTGCTCGGCCTGAAGGAGCGCAAGCCCGAAGGCCCCGCCCCCTCGGCACGCACTGAGGAGTTTTACCGCAAGCGACCCTGTCCGGAAATCATCCGGAACGCCGCGATGATCGTCGCGGAGAAAATGAAAGAAGCAGCCGGGTAGGCTGCTTCTTTCATTTTCGTAATCCCGGACTTGATCCGGGATCTCATTCCGCTTGGGTTATAGCGCCTGCGCGACGGCGACAGCCACCGCGACGGTCGCGCCGACCATCGGGTTGTTGCCCATGCCGAGGAAGCCCATCATCTCGACGTGCGCCGGGACGGAGGAGGAACCAGCGAACTGCGCATCGGAATGCATACGGCCGAGGGTGTCGGTCATACCGTAGGAGGCAGGGCCGGCGGCCATGTTGTCCGGATGCAGGGTACGGCCGGTGCCGCCGCCGGATGCGACGGAGAAGTACTTCTTGCCGGCGAGGACACGCTCTTTCTTGTACGTGCCTGCGACCGGGTGCTGGAAGCGCGTCGGGTTGGTCGAGTTGCCGGTGATGGAGATGTCGACGTTCTCATGCCAGTTGATGGCGACGCCTTCGCGGACGTCGTCGGCACCGTAGCAGCGCACGCCGCCGCGGACACCGTCGGAGTAACGCTTCTCGCTCACGATCTCGAGCTTGCCGGTCGCATAGTCGAACTGGGTCTGGACATAGGTGAAGCCGTTGATGCGGGAGATGATCTTGGCGGCGTCCTTGCCGAGGCCGTTCAGGATGACACGGAGCGGCTTCTGGCGGACCTTGTTCGCCATTTCAGCGATCTTGATGGCGCCTTCGGCGGCCGCATAGGACTCGTGGCCGGCGAGGAAGGCGAAGCACTCCGTCTCCTCGGAGAGCAGGCGGGCGGCGAGGTTGCCGTGGCCGAGGCCGACCTTGCGGTCGTCAGCGACGGAACCGGGGATGCAGAAGGCCTGGAGGCCCTCACCGATGGCCTCAGCGGCCTCGGCGGCGCTCTTCACGCCCTTCTTGATTGCGATGGCGGCGCCTACGACATAGGCCCACTTCGCGTTCTCGAAGCAGATTTTCTGGGTGTCCTCGCACATCTTGTACGGGTCGATTCCCTTCGCATCGCAGATGGCCTTGGCCTCGTCGATGTCCTTGATGCCGTATTTGTTGAGAGCTGCATTAATCTGATTGATGCGACGCTCGTAGCTTTCGAAAAGTGCCATAGTCTCTTACTCTTTACGGGGGTCAATATATTTCACGGCATCCTTGAAGCGGCCATAGGTGCCTTTCGCCTTCTCGATG
>LUZF01000025.1 GCA_001602865.1 Bacteroidales bacterium Bact_14 | reverse complement strand
ACGCTGAAAGGTAAAAAAATATAATAGGTAAAGTTTAACAATTATGCAAAGTAAAGGAGCAATCAGACTTGTAGCTATCCTGCTGCTTCTGGCCTGCATCTGGCAGCTGTCGTTTACCGCAGTCTCCAGCATCCAGTCCAAGAAGGCGGAAAAGTTCGCCGAGAAGGCGGCACTTGCTGCGCAGAACAGCGCGGCTTTCAGCAAAGTCGGTGTAGCGGACCAGGCCTATTACCTGGATTCCATCAGAAAAGTGGAGAACCGTCGATATGTCGATTCCATCTCCACGGAAAAAGTTTATCTGGGCAACACGTACAAGGATGTCCAGGCGAAGGAAATCAACCTCGGCCTCGACCTGAAGGGCGGTATGAACGTGATGCTCCAGGTCCAGCTCGAAGACCTCGTCAAGGCCCTTGCCGGCGACAATAAGACCCCGGAATTCAACCGTGCCCTCGCCCTCGCGAAGGAGCGCAGCGTGAACTCCACCTCCGACCTCATCACCCTCTTCGGCGAGGCCTGGGAGGAAGTGGCCCCCGGCCAGCGCCTCTCCCAGGTGTTCGGTACCTATGAGATGCGCGAGCGCATCCGTCCCGAGTCCACGAACGCGGAAGTCCTCTCCATCATCCGCGAGGATGCCGAGAGCGCCGTTTCGAACTCCTTCAACGTGCTCCGCAACCGTATCGACCGCTTCGGCGTGACCCAGCCTTCGATCCAGAAGATCGGCAACACGGGCCGCATCCTCGTCGAGCTCCCGGGCGTCAAGGAGCCGGAGCGCGTGAGAAAGCTGCTCCAGGGCACCGCCTCCCTCGAATTCTGGACCACCTTCGACAACTCCGAAATCTATCCCTACCTCCTCGAGGCCAACAATACCCTTTCCCAGCTCCTCGCCGGCGAGGAGGAAGCCGCCCCTGAGGCCGCTCCCGCCGCCGAAGGCGACATCGTGAGCCAGGAAATCGCCTCCCAGGAGAGCAGCAGCGCCGAGTATGACGCCTACCGGAAGCAGAACCCGCTCTTCGCGGTGCTCGAGCCTTCCCAGATGAACGGTTCCGCCCTGATCGGTTTCGCGACCGCCGCGGACACCGCGACCGTCAACCGTTACCTCGCGATGCCCCAGATCGCCCAGATCTTCCCCTCCGAGTTCCGCCCGATGTGGTCCGTCAAGCCCACGACCTACGTCGCCTCCGACAACGTCTATGAGCTCATAGCCATCAAGGCCTCCTCCCGCGACGGCAAGGCCCCGCTCGACGGCGGTGTCGTGACCGACGCCCGCGTCTCCTACAGCAACCAGCGCAACGGCGCCCCGTCCGTCTCGATGACGATGAACGCGGAGGGTGCCAACATCTGGGCCCGCCTGACCAAGGAGAACATCGGCAAGCAGATCGCCATCGTCCTCGACGGTACGGTCTACTCCTACCCGGTGGTGAACGGCGAGATTACCGGAGGCAACTCCGAGATCTCCGGCCAGTTCGACGTGGAAGAGGCGACCGACCTTACGAACGTCCTGAAGTCCGGTAAGCTGCCGGCTCCGGCGACGATCGTCCAGGAGCAGGTCGTGGGTCCTTCCCTCGGTGCCGAGTCGATCCGCTCCGGTCTCGTTTCCTTCCTCATCGCGTTCCTGCTGGTGCTTGTCTATATGGTGCTCTTCTACAAGGGCGCCGGTCTGGCCGCTGACGTCGCGCTGCTGACCAACGTGGTCCTCCTGTTCGGTATCCTCGCCGCCTTCGGCGCCGTCCTGACCCTGCCGGGTATCGCCGGTCTGGTCCTGACCCTGGGTATGGCGGTGGATGCGAACGTGATTATCTACGAGCGTATCAAGGAAGAGCTCAAGGCAGGCAAGGGTCTTGGCAAGGCCGTCCACGACGGTTACAGCAACGCTTACTCCGCCATCATCGACGGCCAGGTGACGACCCTCCTGACCGGTATCGTGCTCTTCGTCTTCGGTACGGGCCCGATCCAGGGCTTCGCAACGACCCTGATCATCGGTATCATCACGTCCATCCTCACCTCCATCTTCATCACCCGCCTCATCTTCGACGACCGCATCCAGCGTGGCAAGAACATCACCTTCGAGAACAGCATCAGCCGCAACTTCCTGAAGAACACGCACATCGATTTCATCGGTGCCCGCAAGTGGTCCTACATCGTTTCCGGCGCCCTGATCCTGATCAGCCTCGTCTCGATGTTCACCAAAGGCTTTACCTACGGTGTCGACTTCACCGGCGGCCGTACCTATGTCGTCCGCTTTGACCAGCCCGTGACGGCCGAGGCCGTCCGCGAGGCCGCCCTCGACGTTTTCGATGGCGCCGTCGAAGTGAAGCAGTTCGGTGGCGAAAGCCAGATGAAGATCACGACCTCCTACAAGTACGACGACGAGTCCACGACCGTGGACAACGAGATCGAGCAGATGCTCTACAAGGCCCTGGGCGGCTTCTTCAAGGAGAACGTCTCCTTCGAAGGCTTCACCTCGACCCTCGACAACCCGAACGGTATCATCAGCTCCGACAAGGTGGGCGCCTCGATCGCCAACGACATCAAGCGCTCCGCGATCATCTCCGTCCTCCTCGCCCTGCTCGTGATCTTCGGTTACATCGCCCTGCGGTTCCGTGGCTGGACCTGGGGTCTCGGCGGCGTGGTCTCCCTCGCCCATACGACCGTGATCGTGGTCGGTTTCTTCTCCCTGTTCTCGGGCATCCTCCCGTTCAACCTGGATGTGGACCAGACGTTCATCGCGGCCGTGCTGACGATCATCGGTTACGCCATCAACGATAACGTGGTTATCTTCGACCGTATCCGTGAGAACCTCGGTCTCCACCCGAACGCCAACTTCAAGGAAACCGTGAACACCTCGCTGAACGCGACCCTGACCCGTACCGTCAACACCTCCGTATCGACCCTCCTCCCGATGCTCGCGATCGCGTTCTTCGGCGGTGAGTCCATCCGCGGTCTGGCGGTGGCCCTCATCATCGGTATCCTCTTCGGTACGTATGCTTCCATCATGATCGGTACCCCGGTTATGTACGACGCGACGACCCGGAAACTTGCCGCAAAGGGTGCGAAGAAGTAGTTGATAAATTTCCGATAAAAGAGCCCGGTTTCCTCGTTGGAAGCCGGGCTTTTTTTTAACTTTGTGCTATGGCTTTCGCACATCTTCACGTCCATACCCAGTACTCCATCCTCGACGGCATGTCCGACATCGGCAAGCTGTTCGAACGGGCCGAGGAACTCGGCCTGGGGGGCCTTGCGATTACCGACCACGGCAATATGTACGGCGTGAAGGACTTCTGCGACGTCGCGAAGAAGCATCCCGCGGTGAAGCCGGTCGTCGGCTGCGAGATCTACGTGACCCGCCATTACGACCACCGCCTCAAGGACAACGACCACAGCAAGTACTACCACCTCATCCTGCTGGCCAAGAACTACGAAGGCTACCGCAACCTGATGAAGATCGTGTCCCTCGGCCACATTGAGGGAAAGTACCGCCGCCCCCGCGTTTCCCACGAGATTCTCGAGCAGTACCACGAAAACCTGATCTGCTGCTCCGCCTGCATCGCGGGCGAGGTCCCGAACCGGATCCTGGCCGGCGACTGGGACGGCGTCGACGAGGCGATCCGCTGGCACAAGCGCGTCTTCGGGGACGACTACTACCTCGAGGTGATGCTCCACAAGACCGAGGTTCCGGGCCTCTCGACCGAGGTCTATGACCTCCAGAAGGAGTACACGGCGAAGATCTTCGAGCTCGCGGAGCGACACGGCGTGAAGGTCGTCGCGACCAACGACGTCCACTTCATCATGAAGGAAGACGGCCCGGCCCACGACCGCCTCATCTGCCTCACGACGAACTCCGACGTCAACGACCCCAAGCGCCTCCGCTATACGCAGCAGGAGTATCTGAAAAGCGAGGAGGAGATGCGCGCCCTCTTCCCGGAACACCCGGAAGCCATCGAGAATACCCTCGAAGTCATCGAAAAAGTCGAGCGCTACGACATCGACCGCGACCACGTCCTCCCGAAATTCCAGATCGATGAGGCCTTCCTCGCGGACATCGAAGCGCAGAAAGAGAAATACAGGGAAGTCCTCGACGCCGGCAAGGACGACGAGCACGGCAAGTTCCGGGGCGACGAGTTCTGCGCCTCCGTCGCCTTCCTGTGCCACCTGACCTACGAAGGCGCCCGTCGCCGTTATGGCGAGGAGCTCTCCGACGAGATCGTCGAGCGGATCCAGTTCGAGCTGAAGACCATCTCCCATATGGGCTTCCCGGACTACTTCCTGATCGTGCAGGACTTCATCCGCTGGGCGCGGGACAACGGGATTTCCGTGGGCCCGGGCCGCGGTTCCGCTGCGGGCTCCGTCGTCTCCTACTGCCTCGGCATCACGAACCTGGACCCGATCCGCTACGACCTCCTGTTCGAGCGTTTCCTGAATCCGGAGCGTATCTCGATGCCGGATATCGACGTTGACTTCGACGACGACGGCCGCTACCGCGTGATCCAGTATGTCCAGGAGCGCTACGGCGCCGACCACGTCTCCCACGTCATCACCTTCGGCACGATGGCCGCGAAGCTCGCCGTGAAGGACGTCGCCCGCATCAGCGGGCTCAGCATCCCGGAGTCGAACCGCCTGACGAAGATGATCCCGGACCGTCCGTTCACGGTCAAGGTCGGCGGCAAGGACAAGGAGCTGAAGCCGACGCTCGCCAACAGCCTGATGTATGTCAAGGAGCTGAAGGAGGCGTACGACGAGGGGACGCCGCTGGTCCGCGAGGTGCTGGACTACGCCCGCAAGCTCGAAGGCTGCATCCGCCAGGTCGGCATCCACGCCTGCGCGATGATCATCGGCCGCGGCAACCTGATGGACTACATCCCCATCGCGCTGGGCACGGACAAGGCGACCGGCCAGGAAGTCTGGGTCTCCCAGTACGAAGGCACGAAGATCGAGGACGTGGGTATGCTGAAGATGGACTTCCTCGGCCTGAAGACGCTCTCGATCATCAAGCGCTGCCTCGAGATGGTGAAGAAGCGCTTCGACGTGGACATCGACATCGAGCGCATCCCGATCGACGACAAGAAGGTCTACGAGCTCTACAGCCGCGGCGACACGAAGAGCATCTTCCAGTTTGAATCCCAGGGGATGAAGGAGTGGCTGATGCGCCTGCGGCCGGAACGTTTCGAGGACCTGATCGCTATGAACGCGCTCTACCGCCCGGGCCCGATGGACTACATCCCGGATTTCGTGGCCCGCAAGACGGATCCCTCGAAGATCAGCTACGACCTGCCCGATATGGAGGAATACCTCCAGGAGACCTACGGCGTGACGGTGTACCAGGAGCAGGTGATGCGCCTCTCGCAGAAGCTCGCCGGCTTCTCGAAGGGCAAGGCGGACAAGCTCCGCAAGGCGATGGGCAAGAAGAAGAAGGACGTGCTCGACTCCCTGAAGGTTTCCTTTATGGAAGGAGCCCTCGCGAATGGCCATCCGCAGGAGACCCTCGAAAAAATCTGGTCCGACTGGGAAGCCTTCGCCAAGTATGCGTTCAACAAGTCCCACGCGACCTGCTACGCCTGGGTCAGCTACCAGACGGCCTGGCTGAAAGCCTACTACCCGTCGGAGTTCCAGGCCTCCAACCTGACGCAGAACAGCGCGAATATGGACGAGCTGAAGGAGATCATGGCCGACTGCAAGCGCTCCCGGATCAAGGTCCTCAGCCCGGATGTCAACGAATCCGACGCCCAGTTCACGGTCAACAAGGCCGGCAACATCCGCTTCGGCCTGGGCGGCATCAAGGGCTTCGGCGACAACGTCGTCGAGGCCATCATCGCCGAACGCAACGCGCGCGGGCCTTTTGCCGACGTCTTCGACTTCATGGAGCGCCTGGGAGGCATCGTGAACCGGCGGGCGCTGGAATCACTCGTGAGCGCCGGCGCGCTGGATTCCTTCGGCCACAAGCGCAGCCAGTACTTCCTGCCCTGCAAGAACGGCGAGATTTTCCTCGACGAGCTGGCGCGCTACGCCGACCTCTACCGCAACGATTCGCTCGACAGCGCGAACTCCCTGTTCGGCGAGGTGGAAGAGCTGAAGCCGGTGCGCCCGGAGATTCCGGAGCCGATGCGCGAGGAGGACCAGCTGGCGCTGCTCCAGCAGGAGAAGGAGCTGGTCGGTATGTACATTTCCTCCCACCCGCTGGACAAGTACGCCTTCGAGATCGAGACCTTCACGACGACGGACCTGATCCACCTGCCGGAGCGCATCGACGAGGCCGAAACGCTGAAAAAGCCCGGCAAGGAGTCCGTGGCCGGCATCGTGACCGACGTGAAGACGCTGGTGACGAAGTCGGGCGCGCCCGGTGCGCGCGTCGTGCTGGAGGACTACAGCGGCGTCTATGAGCTCGCCCTCTTCGGCAAGGATTACCAGGCCTGGATGCCGTTTATGCAGCCCCATATGCAGCTCTTCATCGAGGGTGAAATCGACGAGCGCTACCCGCTGAAGCCGGAGGAGCGCGCCGCGGGCAAGAAGGCCCCGTTCGGCTTCAAGGTGAAGAAGATTACGCTGCTCGGCAACATCAACGAGGAGCGGCTGAAGGGGATCGCCCTCAGCATCACGACGGACCAGCTCAATCCGAAGTTCCGGTCCGCGCTGGTCAAGATGCTGAAGGACAACAAAGGCAATACTCCGCTTTCGATGTATCTCTACGATCCGAAAACGAAGTATCGCGTCGAGTTCTATTCCAAGAAATTCCAGGTCGCGGTCTCTTCGGAGTTCATCGCCTCCCTCCAGGACCTGGGAATCGCTTATTCCGTCCTCAAGAAATAACTAGAAGACGAGGGTGGCCCGGATCGGGTAGTGGTCGGAGATGAAGGTGCGCTCCATGTACGGCTTGGTGATGGTCTCGTACTCCGGGCAGCTGCTGAAGCCGGAGAACCAGATGTAGTCGATCACGGATTCGGACTTGCCCCAGCCGTTGAAGGTCGCGTGGTTGTCGGTCTTGGCGGCCACCTCGCGGGCGTTCTTCATCCGGGCCTTGATCTCATCCATGTTCTTGTTGTCGATGGTCATATTGAAGTCGCCGGTCACGACGAGCGGGAGGCCCTGCGGGTTCATCTGCTGGATCTTGTTCATAATGAGGGCGAGGCCCTTCTCGCGGGCTTCGGTACCGACGTGGTCCAGGTGCGTGTTGACGTAGAAGAATTTCTTGCCGCTGCGCTTGTCCTTCATCAGGGCCCAAGTCGCGGTGCGCTTGCAGGCGCCGTCCCAGCCGAGGGAAGGCTCGTTCGGCGTATCGGAGAGCCAGTAGGTGCCCCATTTCAGGAGTTTGATGTTCTTCTTCTTGTAGAAGATGGACATATGTTCGCCCTCGCGCTTGCCGTCCTCGCGGCCGACGCCGACGGCCTTGTAGCCTTCGCAGGCCCGCGCCAGATAGTCCATCTGGTAGTCGTAGGCTTCCTGGAGGCCGAAGATGTCCGGCTGCTGGTCGTCGATCATCATCGCCGAGGCCGGGTAGCGGTAATCCCAGGAGTTGGTGCCGTCGTTCGCGGCGCCCATGCGGATGTTGTAGGAAATCACAACGAGACGGCCGGGCTCCTTGGCGGCAAGGGAAAGCGGAAGAAGCATCGAGACGGCCATGGCAAGCAAACAGATTTTCTTCATGACTGGTGGTTTTTGTCTTACAAAAATAGAAAGAAATATGCTACATTTGTAAGAATAGCAATGCATTTCTTATGGAAGAAACGAGGTTTTCCGATATCGGCAAGGTAGAGGCCGTCGCCAGGATGTTTGAAGGGACCGGGTACAGCCCCGACGGGAATCCGGTTTCGGCGCTTTCCGGCAAGGGAGGGGCGCTCGCGACCGCGGGACGGCTCTTCCTGGAGGGCATCGACTTCGACCTCGTGTACTTCCCGCTGAAGCACCTCGGCTACAAGTGTGTCGTCGCCGTCGCGGGCGAACTGCTCGCGCGCCTGGCCCATCCGCTGCGGCTCTCCGTCTGCCTCGGCGTGTCGGCGAAGCTCGACTTCGCGCAGGTGCGCGAACTCTTCGGCGGCATCGCCGCCGCGGCCCGGGAGGCCGGCTTCGCCGCCGTGACGCTGGACCTCGCGCCCTCGAAGAACGGGCTCGCGATCAGCGTCCACGCCGCAGGCGAGGTCGCGCTGCTGACCGGAAAGCGGATGCCGGCGCCGAAGTCGAAGGACCTGATCTGCGTGTCCGGAAGCCTGGGCGCCGCCTATATGGGCCTGCAGCTGCTGGAGCGTGGGAAGGCGGATTTCGCGAAGGCGGAGAAGGATATCGCCCAGTACAAGATGCTGGTCGCGGCGTACCTGAAGCCGGAGATGGACTGGAAGGTCGTTTCCGCGCTGGAGGAGGCGGAGATATACCCCTCCGCGGGCTACCTCGTAGGCCACGGGCTGGCGGACGCCGTGAAGCGGCTCTGCCGCGATACCGGCCTCGGGGCGAAGGTGTACGCCGACAAGATCCCGTTCGAAGGGAATACCTTCGCGCTGGGGAAGGAAATGGATGTGGATCCGGTCTCCGCGGCGATGAACGGGGGCGAGGATTACCGGCTGCTGTTTACCGTGCCGATCCTCGCGCTGGAGAAGTTCCGGCGGGATTTCCAGGTGTTCGACATCATCGGGCATCTGGCGCAGCCGGAGGCGGGGGCGGTGCTCGTGACGCCGGAAGGCGTGGAGCTGCCGCTGCGCGCCCAGGGCTGGCCGCGGGAAGACGAAGGGGAACTGACTGATAATTAATAACCAAAAAATAAGTATGAAGAATCACAGGATTATCCGCCTTGCACTTCTTGTGCTTGTCGCGTTTGTCGCCGTTGCACCGCTGAATGCGAAACGGGTGAAATATGTGTTTTACCTGATCGGTGACGGTATGGGCATCAACCACGTCCGTGCTACGGAGATTTACAACCAGGCGACCGGCCTCGGCCCGGAGCAGATCAACTTTTTCCATTTCCCTTACCGGACGTTCGTGACGACGCATTCGGCGAACGCGCTGGTGACGGACTCCGCGGCCGCCGGTACGGCGCTCGCGACCGGGACCAAGACGAACAACGGTTACCTCGGCGTGGACGCGGACAAGAACCCGCTGACTTCGGTCGCTTATTGGGCGAAGAACAGCGGTTACGGCGCGGGCGTGGCGACCTGCGTGGGCGTGAACCACGCGACGCCGGGCGCCTTCTACGCCGACTCCGATTCCCGCAACAATTATGAACTGATTGCGGAGCAGCTGATCGCCTCCCCGATCGATTTCGCGGCGGGCGGCGGTTTCATCAACCAGAAGTCCACGACCGGCCACGATTCCCAGTACCTGGAGAACCTCGCGACC
>LUZF01000024.1 GCA_001602865.1 Bacteroidales bacterium Bact_14 | reverse complement strand
ATGGGGCTTGTTGCTGACGATGGAGACGTTGATGCGGCGGGAGGCGACCATGCCGTCGAAGGAGCCCTGGCGGGCGCCGATGGTCAGCGTGGCGGTCGCATCATCCCAGTGCATCGGAATGTTGGCATACTCGCCGCGCTCGTAGGCGTAGGTCAGGCCGTCGTCCTCGTAGAGGCGGAAGTCGGCGTCGGCGCCGGCGTAGACGGTCACGTCGAGGCTGCCGTCCCCGGTCTCGGCCGTGCTTTCGACGGCCGGGCCGCAGACGAGGATCTGGCCCGCGCGCACGTAGAGCGGAATGCGCTCATACGGGGCGTCGGCGGTCAGCGTCCGGCCGCCGTCGAGGTACCTGCCGCTGTAGAAGTCATACCAGCCGCCCTGCGGGAGGTAGACCTCGCGGCTGCGGGCCTTGTACTCGTAGACGGGGCAGACGAGGAGGGCGTCGCCGAACATATACTCGTCGGAGGTGTTGACCGCCGTCGCATCGTCGGTGAAGTCCATCACCAGCGGTCGCATGATGGTGTAATCGTCGAAGTGGACGCGCGCGTCGAGCGTGTAGATGTACGGCATCAGGCGGTAGCGGAGGCGGTCGGCGGCGAGGATGGCCTCGTAGGAGGGATCGCCCGCGGGGGAGACATTCCAGGGCTCGCGGTACGGGAACTGGCCGTGGGCGCGGTAGAGCGGGTTAAAGATGCCCCACTCGTGCCAGCGGGTCTGGAGCTCGCGCCACTCTTTCAGGTCGGCGTTGACCCGGCCGGTGCTGTCAAAGAGGCGCTGGGCGGCGGCGTAGCGGTTTTCGACGCTGAAGCCGCCGACATCCTGGGTCCAGAAGGGGATGCCGCTGATGCTGTAGTTGAGGCCGGCGCTGATCTGGGTCTTCATATCCTCCCAGCGGGTCCCGATGTCACCGCTCCAGGAGGCGGTCGAGTAGCGCTGCAGGCCGAGGAAGCCGTTGCGGGTCAGGAGGAAGACGCGCTGGTCCGGGGCTGCTTCGCGCTGGCCTTCGTAGATGGCCTGGGCGTTCATCAGCGCGTAGGCGTTGAAGTACTGGGTCGCCGGGCCGAGGGCGGTCGGGCCCTGCATGGCCTTGCGGTAGTCCATATCCGTGCAGTCGTGGATGTTGGGCTCGCTGGCGTCCATCCACCAGGCGTCGACGCCGATGGGGAAGAGGTGTTCCTTCATCTGCTCCCAGAAGAGTTTGCGCGCGCCTTCGGCATAGGCGTCATAGAAGGACTGCTGGAAGCCGAGCCAGTCGATGACGTTGTCGTCGACGGGGACGCGGTACATCCAGCCGTTGGCGTCGAATTCCTTGAAATGCTCCGTGGAGGAGTAGAATTTCGGCCAGACGGAGATCATGAAGCGGGCGTTCATCGCGTGGACGGAGTCCACCATCGCCTTCGGGGAAGGGTAGCGCTCCGCTTCGAACTCGTGGGAGCCCCAGGAGTCGAGCTTCCAGTACTGCCAGTCCTGGACGATGTTGTCGATGGGGATGTGGCGGGCGCGGAACTCCTCGAGGGTGCTGACCAGCTCGTGCTGGGTCGTGTAGCGCTCGCGGCTCTGCCAGTAGCCCATCGCCCATTTCGGCATGATCTGGGCCTTGCCGGTCAGGGTCCGGTAGCCGCTGATGACGCCGTCGATGTCCCCGCCGTGGATGAAATAGTAGTCGATCTGGTCCTGCATCTCGCCCCACCAGGACATCTTCGCCTGCTCTTCGGGGGCGACGGGGCTCAGTACGCGGAGTGCGCAATAGGAGGTCCCGCCGTCCGGCTCCCACTCGATCTTGAGGTGGACCTTGCGGCCGGACTCCATCGGGAGGGCGAACTTCCAGCTGTTGGGGTTCCAGGCGGTGCGCCAGATCTCCGGCACGACCTCCTCGCCGTCCATATAGACCTTCATATAGCCGGCGTAGTAGAGCAGGAAACGGTAGATGCCGTCCTCGCGGGGGAGCAGGTCGCCTTCAAAGGTCACGTGGGAGCCCGCGAACATAAACCGCGGGGCGTTGCGGACGAAGCGGCATTCCGGGGTGATCAGGAATTCCTGGGCGAGTTCCTCCTCGCGGCGGACGAGGATGTCGTGCTGCGGCCAGTCCGGGCCGTCCGGGCGCCGCACGCGGGGCACGTAGGTGCCGGTCAGCGCGCCCTCGACGCCGTCCTTGTCGTAGAGCTTGAAGACGTCGCCGAGCTGGGCGTAGTCGCGCGGGTCGCCCCAGCGGCAGAAGGAATAGCTGTCCCAGAGGATGCCGTAGCGCTTCGTGGAGACGATGAAGGGGACGGAGATCTTCGTGTTGTACTGGTAGAGTTCCTCGTTCTTGCCTTTGTAGTTCCATTCGTCGGCCTGGTGCTGCCCGAGACCGAAGAAGCCCTCGTCGGGGTCGGAGTCGAAGACCTGGCGCACGGTCCAAGCGTCGACGCCCTCGACCGAGATGGGGGAGAACTCCCGCCGGTCTTCGGCGGAGAGGACGTTGCCGTCCGGGTCGCGGAATTCGACCGTGCCGTAGGTCTTGCTGACGGCGGCGACGAGCTTTCCGGTCGTCAGCAGGACGCTGGTTTCATCCTGGGAGACCTTGAAGTCCCGGAAGGCGGGCTGGTCGAGGACCGCGAGGGATTTCTTCTCGGAGAATTTGCCGCCGGGAAGGGCGGAGACGCGGATGATGTCCGGGCTGACGGCCTCCAGGCGGACGATCTGGCCGTTTTCGGCCTTGACGACCACGCCGCGGGCGTTTTTCTTGACATTGCCGCAGCCGCAGACGAGGAGCGCTGCCGTAAACAGGAGCAACAGTTTCTTCATACGTTATTCTTCGGTTTTGTTGATGGCTTCATTCAGCCAGGCGAGCCTGGCGGTGTAAAAATTCTTCAGGTGGGCGATTTCGCCGGCGTACGAGCCTGTGATGGCGGTGTTGGGCCAGACATAGCGGTTCAGGATGTCCCAGCGGGCGAAATTCCGCTCCGGGCCGTCTTTCAGCGAATCGGCGAGTTTGTCGATCTCCTGGGTCAGGTCGACGAGGGCGGGGTAGACCGCGTTCCAGCGGTCGCGGACCTGCGCCGCGAACCAGGGATCCTGGAAGAGGCGCGGGTACCAGCCCGTGCCGTATCCCTTGCGGCCGAATTCGCGGACGAACCAGCCTTCCGGCCCCGCGTTGGAGCCGGGAAACTCGTTCTCGAAATAGTCGGCGTTCCCGAAGGCGAGGTCGAAATCCCAGAGGAAATACAGGCACAGGCCGCGCTCGTGCTCCAGGGTCAGGGGCGAACTCTTGCGCAGGTTGCCGTCGACGTTTTTCGAGAGTTCCTGGGCGATATAATTGTTGACGAAGGAGCGGACGTCGATGTATTTCCGGTAGCCTGTTTCCGGGTCCGTGAAATTGTCGCCGAAAAGGACTTCCTCGAAGCGGTTCAGGTAGTCCTGGACATAGGAGAATTCCTCGTTGGAGGGGAGTTCCGGCTCTTCGAACTGGATGGGGACCTGTGCGATCCTGGTCTTGAAGTGGCGGGGATTGGGGAGGTTCTGTTCAATCTCGAGCAGGAAATCGCCGCCGTTTAAGTCGATGTCGACCTTGTGCTTCGCGACTTCCTTGTGCTCGACGAGGTTGTACACGCCCAGGTACTCGCCGTTCAGGTAAAAATCGACCGGCAGCATCTCCGGGGTCCAGTCCATCTCCAGGATTCTCGAGAGGCGGGCGGCGAGGAGGTTGCGGATGAGGGATTTGTCCGAGTAGTTCGCGATCAGGACCCAGCCCTTGTCCTTGCGCATCCCGAACATTTTCGCGCTGGTCTCCAGCTTCAGCCGGTAGGGCTTCTTGGGCTGGCCCCAGGAGGACTGGCCCCGGCCCTTGATGTAGACGGCCCGGGTCGTCTTCCCTTCGCCCGTATAGACGCCGTTGGCGTCTTCCGTGACCATCGACCCCAGCAGGTATTTCTCCTTCGAGGTCACGGGCTGCCAGTCGTCGGTCGAGAGGCTGATATATGGCAGGATGCCTTTCGGGGTATCGTCCGGGCGGCCGAGGTGGACGGACGGACCGGTCGACGGCGCCACCTCGACCTCCGGCTGGCAGCCGGAGAGCAGGGAGACGGCGACCGCCGCGGCAGCGGCGGTCCGGCGAAGGGTCCGCAGAAAGTCCATATCTTCAAAGTTACAAAAAAGAATGTTAAATTCGCATCCGTTATGGCGTCTTATCTCCAGATCGAGAACATCTCCAAGTCCTACGGCACGAAAGTCCTTTTCTCCCATATCGGCTTTCACGTGAACGAGGGGGACAAGATCGCCCTGATCGCGCCGAACGGCACGGGGAAGACCTCCCTGATGCGCATCCTGGCCGGAAAGGACAAGTCCGATTCCGGCGGCTCGATCAAGTTCCTGCGGCAGATCCGCATCGCCTTCCTGGAACAGGATTACGACTATGATCCGGCGGCGACCGTGCTCGCGCAGGCGCTCGCGGACAGCGCGCCCTATATGGAAGGGGTCGATCCCTTCGAATACGAGCTCCGGGTGCGCAAGTACCTCTCTTCCTTCCACCTGGACGCGGAGCAGCGGATGGGGGACCTCTCCGGCGGGGAGGTGAAGCGCGTGGCGCTCACGGTGATGCTGGCCTCGGAGGCGGAGTTCCTGATTATGGACGAGCCCACCAACCACCTTGACCTGGATGCCATCGAGTTCCTGGAATCCACCCTCAAGCGTTCCCGCTGCACCCTTTTTATGGTCACGCACGACCGCTACTTCCTGGACCGCGTGTGCAACACGGTGATGGAAATGGACCGCGGCGCCATCTATATCTACAAGGGCGATTACGCCCATTTCCTCGAGAAGCGCGCCGAGCGCATCGACAACTGGAACGCGCAGACCGACCGCGTGCGCAACCTGTACCGGCGCGAGCTGGAGTGGATCCACGCGACCCCGTGTGCGCGGACCGGCAAGGCCAAGTACCGCAAGGAGGCGTTCCGGGAGATCAAGGAGCGCGCGGCGCAATCTTACACGCAGGCGCAGGTCTCGATGGAGGGGGTCGGCGGCGCCGCGCGCCTCGGCTCCAAGATCATCGACTGCCACGACGTCGGCTTCGGCTACGGGGAGCGCTGCCTGCTGTCGCATTTCACCTACAACTTCCAGCGCTACGAGCGCGTCGGCATCGTCGGCGCGAACGGAGTCGGGAAGACGACCTTCCTGCGGCTGCTGACGGGCGACCTCGCGCCGACGGAGGGCTTCATCGAGCGCGGCGAGTCGCTGCGCATCGGCTGGTACAACCAGGCCGGGATGGCCTTCGAGGAGGACCAGACCGTGCTGGAGACCGTGAACGACACCCAGTTGCTGGGGCAGTTCCTCTTCCCCCACGAGATGCTGAACACGAAGGTGGCGCGCCTGTCCGGGGGCGAGCGGCGCAGGTTGTATCTGCTTACGATCCTGGCGCAGCAGCCGAACCTGCTGATCCTCGACGAACCGACCAACGACCTGGATATCATGACCTTGAACGTGCTGGAGGAGTACCTGCTGGCGTTCAGGGGGACGCTGGTCATCGTCTCGCACGACCGGCATTTCCTGGACCGCCTGGTCGACCACCTGCTCGTCTTCTGCGGCGAGGGGCGCGTCAAGGACTTCATCGGCGGATACACCGAATACCACAGTTTCCTGGAGGACGTCGAGGCGGAGCGGCGGCGGGAGGCGGAGGCGGCGCGGCCGAAGGCCGTGGCCCGGCC